>CALEXX010000058.1 GCA_937925095.1 uncultured Leptotrichia sp. | reverse complement strand
AACTTCAGTAGAGTTTGGAGTGGATGATTTTTCATATTTACTACCTTTTATTCCCAATGTACTTTTTGTTTTCTTCATTAAATGTAAAATTAGTCAAAAAATTACAATTATAATTCTTTTTTACTTCTCCAAAAATTAAAAAATTTACTCTCCTTAACCTCTCCTCTTTTTATTTTAACATACAGAAATTGAATATGAAAGAAAAAATAATTATTAATTTTTTAGCATTTGTTTTATTTTAAATTTTGAAAAATTTCATCTTTTTCTATTAATTTCTCATAATTGCAAACCTCATTATATTTTTTATACCAATCTTTTACCTCTTCTTCCACTGTATTCCCAATATAATTATATTTGGTTTTTAAAATTTTTGAAATATTATTTAATGTATTTATATTTCCAAATAAGGCATAATCCTTAATTTTCAAAAAATATAAATTTTCATAGTTAAAATTTATATCATTACAATTTATTTTTTTTCTTCGTTCTGGAAACATATCATATAAAAAGTCCTGAAAATTTTTATTATAGGATTCGTTTGTCTCATGATGTTTATAACTTATGAAAATTTCAGGCAGCAAATTAGATTCACGTTCAATATAGTTATTATAGGGATTACTTTTCTGACTAACCTTATTTGTATTTATAACTTCCTTTGAGGCTACATTTTCAATTTTTTCCAGCTTATTTACTATATTATCAATAGATTTATCTTGGTTAGTTATTAGGATATAAGGATTTATAGAATTATAGTAAATTTTATATATTGTTGGATTTTCAATTTTTTCATTATTATACAATACAAAAATTTTTGAATTATTTTCTCTTTTTTCAGTAATTTCATCTAATGAATTTTTTTTGTACGAATACTCTAAGTTTTTTTTTGATACTTTATTCAAATCTTGAAAAAATTCTATTTCAAAATAATTACTTAAATCATCTTCTAATTTATATCTCTCTTCTTTCAAATTTAACTGATTTATCATTTCAGTTTTTTCAAAACTTTCTTTTATTACTTCCCTGTTATCTAGTAAAGTATATTTTGAATAATCGTAGTGAGAACTATCTAAAAATTTTATTTTTTCAATCTGAACATGCGGTATAATCTTTTTTTCACTAGAAACCTTTAATGGAATTTTTTTTATTTCCTTTTCATTATACAAAATAAATAACGGTTTTGATATTATTTCTATTAATTTTTTAATCTCACTATCTTCATAACTATCTTTAAAATTTGAAATCATAAAGACTTTATCTTTATATTTAATTTCATAAAAATATACATTATTTTCTAAAAAAGAAAGTTCTTTACTTTCAACTAGTTGAGTATAGTTTATGTTCATTTTTTCTTTGTTAAATACTGCTGTGTTTTCTATATTTCCATAGTATTCTTTTTCTTGATAACCTTTGATTTCAAATTTATCTTTCTTACCTAATTTCAGTTCTATATTTTTATAATTTTGAATATATTCGATTTTATCATTTCCAACACTATTTATAGCTTTTAAGGAAATATTATTTAAGAAATCTATATCTTTTTTTACATTAATCTTAAATTTTTCAATAAAAAAAGTCCCATCGTCTTCAAATGAAATATCTTCAATCTCTCCGTTGTCATAGAAATAAATTCTTCTTCTTTCTCCAATTCCGTTTATATCAATTTTTTTTACCTCTATTATTTTATTTTTTGTAAATTTTTCATAATCCAAGATTATATCATTATTTTGAATTGGAAACACCAATTTCAAAATTAACAAATTAATAAATAGTAATATCTTTTTATTTTCCAGCATTTTTATTCATCAACTCCTGAAAAGACTTGTTCATATCCATATTTTTCTTATATGGTACTGTCATCTGATTTTCTTTTAACAAACTTTCTTCATTATACAATGCTCTAACAGGTCGATTCATTCTTTTCTTTAGCTGATTTTCCACCCCATATATATTATAGAGCCCATTTTTTAAAAATTCAATCATTTTTTTCTTACCTCCTCTTCTGTATATTTTATTTTTGTAAGGTTATTCTACAGTTTTTTTTAGTTTTGTCAAGTTTCATTTTTTCATTTCCCCACTCAGTAATTTGTAATTTGCCTCTGTTTCCATTTGATAATTTTATTTTTTTATATTATAATTTTTACAAATAAATTCAGGAAATAATAACAGGAGGAAGTGAATAATGATAGAATTACTATTCAAAGAATTATCTGAACTAAAGGAAGTTGAAGCAATAGCTCTTGGTGGATCAAGAGCAGGAGAAAATTATGATGAAAAATCAGATTACGATGTATATGTATATGTAAATTCGCCTGTCGATGAAAAAGATAGAAAAAATATTTTAAATAAATTTTGTAAATATATGGAAATAGGAAATCATTTTTGGGAATACGAAGACAATTGTATTTTAAATAACGGAATAGAAATTGATATTCTTTATAGAAATATGAAAGATTTTATGCAAGATATTGAAAATGTAGCTATAAAATGTCAAGCCAGAAATTCATATACTACATGCATGTGGCATAATTTACGTACATGCAGGATTTTATATGATGAAAATGGAAATCTGATAAAATACAAGGAAAAGTATTCATTTGATTACCCTGAACAGTTGAAGAAAAACATTATAAATCATCAGCTGAAGCTTATTGATTCATCATTACCTTCATACCCTAATCAGATAAAGAAAGCTATATCAAGAGGGGATTCAGTAAGTATTAATCATAGAATTTCAGAATTTCTTGCTTCATATTTTGATATGATTTTTGCCATCAACAGTCTTACTCATCCTGGAGAAAAAAGATTGATTCAGCTTTGTAAGAAACAATGTAAAATTTTACCTGAAAATTTTGAAGAAAATCTTGAACTTCTATTTTCACACATGTTTTCAAAGGAGAATCACTTACAATGTATTGAAGATATTGAAAGCATTGTAAGAAATGTAAAAAAGATTATCTAAAAAACATATACAAAGTGTAAAAAAAATATATTTATGAATTATTTATAATTTCACAATGTAAAACAAAAAATGAATTTAGAAAAAATCAATGTCTGAGCCTTTAGGCGAGTTTTTGATTTTTTCTTAATGAATGACTGTTTTATATAAGTGAAATTTTAATAAATGAATAAATATATTTTTATTTTATGTCTATTATTTATATTTTTTCTTTTGAGACATCTTTTTTTATCTTTTTATTATATTTTTCCATCTCTTAGGTATTCCCATTTTTTTTAATATTTCTAATTGTTCTTCATAAGTTTTAGGGGTTTTATTAGACATTTTTTTCCTTTTTTTAATTTTTAGTTTTTTGTGTATTGCTTTTTATATAAAAACATAGTATAATTAACTCATAGTGAGCGAGATAAGTCTCTACGGAGTTCTTATCAGGTTACTTTTCTACGGAAAAGTAACCATTTTTTATTTAGTCTCTCTCTGTAATTTCTTTATTTATAAAATTCTTTCATCTGTTATTAATTCAATTGGTTTGACTAGCTTTTTTACATTTCCTTAAATCCAAAATGCATATAATCTTTCTTTCTAAATTTTTCACCCCACACCCAGCCTCTTTTTCTAAATGCCTTTACAACATCACCATTAGGCTTTATAGAATAAGGATTTCCATGTGGATCCCATTTTTTGCCTACAAGCACCATTCCATCAATATCCAATTGAGGATTTTCTTCAGGATTTATATCTATGGCACGCCCTGTATTATGAAAGCTTCTTAAATTTCCACCTCTCCATGTATAGCCAATAAGACGCTTTATAGGAAACTTCTCATGTCCATTGTATATTTCCCTGAATATTTCCTTTATATCAGATGCCAAAACATTTAATACCTGTATTCTTTCTGTATCAGAAACCTTCTTCCCATCCTGTAGTCTCCACACTGGTACTTCCACCCATACGATATGTCTTTCAGCCTCTTCTTTTGAAGGACTTGCAAAATAATCTGCCAATTCTTCCCTAATTTTATTCTGAAGTCTTTCCTGATGACCTATATCTACGCTTCTGTCATTATCATCTGACGAAGCATCAGGCTGAGGCTCCTTAGACTTTGGCTTGAAAACTGATCTGATAAGATTATATGAATATAAATCCTCATCTTCCTGAATATTTTTTGACTGTGCTTCAATATTTTTAGAATTTTCTTTAGACTTTTGAACACTTTCAGACATTGAAATATTTGCTACCGATATAATTCCCAACATAATAAGTATAAAATTTCTTTTGCATTTCCATAAATTTCCTATACTATTTTTCCCTGTTTTTTCTGACATTTTTTCTAAATTAACCGGCATTCTCATCACCTCTCATATAATATAACAGTATAGTGTAGCTTTTATCATTTTTAATTTCATTTTATTTTCATGTGAAATCCATATCAGACGTTTACATTATTTCTTTTTGAAGCTTGGCTTTCTTTTTTTCCTGTATTTTCTTCTGTTCAGCCATTACAGTATAGCTTTTTTTCATATACATAATAATTGTAACTAGAATAATATAATAAACTGCAACAGACCATATATCCACCTTTCCCTTTATATCAACCTGTAGAAGCGGAATTTTGTTTCCAAGTAAAATAAATCCTTCAAAACCGTTATAAAGAATCTGTGCCAGCGGGACAAATAGAATATTCAGTATCTTTAAATAGAGAATATTACATAACGTAATAAAAAATAATACTTCTATCAGAACAGTTCCAAGAGGAACTCCTACAATATTAAGTAAAAAAGAAAATAACGGAAGTTTATCAAAATAATAGAGGAAAAGAGGAATACTCGTAATCTGTATGGCTAAACTCAGCAATAGAAGCTTTACAGTATCCTTGGCAATTCCCTCCTTCATTTTTCCTAAAAACTTTATTTCGCACAGTTTTTCTACTGGCGGATAAACAAATATTATCGCAATTACTGCCATGTAGGACAGTTGCATTGATATATCAAATATTGCATATGGATTTAGCACAAGTATGACAACTAGTGAAACAAACAGTGACTTTTTACTGTCTTCCTGCTCAAAAAAAATTCTTGCACATATCATCATCGCCCCCATTATATACGCCCTAAGTATTCCAGGTGACATTCCTACAAGTGTACAATAAAGGGAAAGTGCCACAAGGGCGGCTATATACTTTATTCTATATTTAATATTCAATGTGTCGAGTATTTTCACAATTCCCATTATTACAAGTCCGATATGTGAACCTGAAATAACAATAAGGTGTGCAAGCCCTGTATATTTAAACCTGTCCTTCATCTCCTTCCCCACTTCCGACTTTTCACCTAAAATTGCCGCACGTGAAAAGGCATACAGATTATCCTCTGTAATAAAAAGCTCATCAAATATATTTAAAATGTATTTCCTCATTCCATTGAGTTTTGAACCCTTATACCCCACTATTTTCCCTTCAATTGTGAGGGAACCATTTTTTTCAATAACTTTCCTTATTTTATATTTTATAAGATAAAATCCATAATCAAAGTTTTTACTATTTTTTATGGAAGCCTGCTGTTTCAGGTACTTGTTATTTACCTTCAGCACAGAGCCTGTCTTTCCGTCCATTTTTACGTAAAGTACCTGTTCGCCTGAAAGTTCTCCCTTATAAGTTACAAAATTAATGTAAAATATAAAGAAAACTATGCCTGCCGCTATTATTGCAGATGTTTTAAAAATATTGCTTATTGCAGTTTTATCTGACAGGAAAATACTCATTATTCCAGAATCCTTTTTCATTTACAGCTCTTCCTCCCATAAATGTGATTTTGTATAATCATCCTTTATATTTATAGGTTTTTTTGCCCTGTAAATACTTATTATGGGATATTTTGCGGCATTTATTGTATTTGTTGAAATACGGTAATAAATCTTATCTCCCTTTTTATTTAAAAGATATACAGAAAATCCTCTTTCAAAATTCCCTTCATTTGTTGTCCTTCTTACAAAATCTGCATTCTTGTCAGTATTATTTGTCATATATGAAATATCCCCTGAAATAGCCATTTTATCAATTATATCCTTTTTCCCGGCTGTTTCTTCCATAAAAAAAGCGGTCTTTTTAGATATCTGGAAATCCAGTATATATTCCTTCCTGTTCTGCTGTGCATATTGCTGAATCTTTCTTATAAACATACTTATATTTCTTTTTTCCACTGCAAAACTCTGTTTCATTTTCTGATTTTGCACACTTACTGAAATAATTGTAAAAAGTACTGCTACAACTGACATATAAACTAAAACTTCAATAAGTGTAAAGCCCTTCATCTTTTTAATTTTTTTCACCTTATTAACCCCCTATATTTTTAATAAATTTTAATCTATTATTTATTTATTATATTATATTTTAATATTTTTAACAAGACTTTATTAAAAATTTATTTTTTAGTAAATTTGATTATTCCTTGTTTTTTTAATATTAAAAAAGATTTTTTTTGACTTTACCTATTTCTTTTATATTAATAATATGTTAAAATAAATATGAAATGATATTTTAAAATCTAGGAGTTAATATGCGAAATACAAAATGGAATATAAAAAATATTCCAAAAGATAAAGATATAAAAATAAATAATATTCCTGTTGATAAAGATATATTGAAAATACTATTTTCCAGAGGAATAAAATCTCCTGGAGAAATAAGGGATTTCTTAAATCCTAAGCTGGAAAATCTTCAGAATCCTAATAAGCTTTATGATGTGGAAAAAGCTGTCAAAATCATAAGAGAAGCTATCCGGAAAAATATAAATATATGGATATATGGCGACTATGATGTTGACGGAATCACTTCTACTGCCGTATTGTATCTGGCTCTAAAGGAACTGGGGGCAGAAAATGTCAGCTACTATATTCCTATCAGGGATGAAGGGTACGGACTGAATAATGATGCACTTAAAAAAATCAAGGATTCAGGTGGAGAGCTTGTTATTACTGTTGACTGTGGAATTACAGCTTTTGAAGAAATAAAGTTTGCAAATTCCATAAATCTGCCAGTTATAATAACAGACCACCACAATCTTCAAGGAAAAAAAGTTCCTGAAGCACTGGCAGTCATCAACCCTAAAAGGATTGAAAATGAATATACATTTGAATCCCTTGCAGGTGTAGGAACTGTATTTATGCTTGTCCTGTCGCTTTTTGAAAGCTATGGTAAAAAAGAAGAAGCCTTTGAATATCTAGATCTTGTATCTATTGGAACTATTGCTGACATTGTTCCACTTCTGTCAGAAAACCGTATTCTTACAAGATTTGGACTGGAAAAACTTGCCTTTACTAAAAACAGGGGACTTGCCTTTTTGCTTTATAAACTATTTAATAGTGGAGAAAATAGAGGGAATAATCCAAAGTCAGAATATTCAACTTATGATGTTGGTTTTATAATCGCTCCTGTATTTAATGCTGCCGGAAGGCTTAAGGATGCAAAAATGGTAGTGAAACTACTGACTTCTGACAATAACCGTGAAATCGAAATTATAGTAAAAGAACTAATTAATAAAAATTTTGAAAGAAAAGAACTCCAGAGCAGAATTGTGGAAATGATTGAAAAAAATATTGAGAAAAACAAAATCAATGAAGACTTTGTAATCATTGACTATTCGCCTGAATATCATCATGGAATTATAGGAATTGCAGCTTCCAAAATAGTAGACACATACTATAAGCCTGTTATTATTATGGAAGTCAAGGAAGATGAAGGAATAGCAGTCGGTTCGTGCAGAAGCATTGAAGGTTTCAATATTTTAAATGCTTTGCAGAGTATGCCTGAACTATTTGTGAAATTTGGTGGACATGCAGGTGCGGCAGGATTTACAATTCCAATTAAAAATATTGAACTGTTTAAAAGAAAAATTAATGAATATGCAAAAAAAATTCTGAAGGAAGATGATTTTGTCAAAATTATAAATATTGATAAGCAGATTCCAATGCAAAAAATGTCATATGAATTTTTTAAAACAATAGAACTTCTGAAGCCATTTGGTTTTGGAAATCCGATGCCTACTTTCCAGACCAAGAATGTGCTTCTGGAAAATATAAAGTTTATAGGTGAAAATAAAAATCATATAATGTTCGACCTGAAACAGAAGGGATTTGTAATTAAAAATGCTGTATGGTTTGGATCAGGGGAATATTTTAAGGAGCTTAACGAAAATCTATTTTATGATATTGTATACAAACTGAAGATAGAGGAATTTCAGGATAGATATTATACAAAAGCCTATATAGAAGATATGAAGGCTTCTGAACTGAAGGATGACACGCTTTTATACTATCATTCCCTCTACAATACTTCCTTCCCTATTAAATCAATATTTTACACGCATCTTGACCTTGATGCTGAAACACCCCTCAGCATGAAAAACGAATTTGACCAGATTTCTCTTTTTCAGGGAAGAAAATTTGTAGGAAGATTGGATTACAATATTTCCAATTTACTTATTCAGCTAAAAAAATATTTTAACTGGAACTTTACTGTCAAAGTTGAAAATATTACAAAATCTTCTACTCACAATATTGTAGATATATTGATTAAAAGGGATTTCTCATTTGAATGTTATGACTATACTGATATTGGAATTTTTAAGAGAATAAAGGATTTTCTCATAGGAAATATGGAATATGACAGTTTTACAAAAAATCTGCTTTCACTGTTTTTCAGACAGAATAAGGATTTGATACTTTCCTTTGAAAATAAATCTTCAGAAAATTTTAAAAATAATCCGGAAAAATATATAAAACCTGAAAATCTAATAAATTTTCTTTTAACTGTGGGAATATTTTTTATGAAAAAAACAGGGAAAAAGAGCCTTATTATTGTAAAAAATAGTAAAAATTCCATATATAACATTCCTTTTATCAAAACATATTTTGACATTGCTGTAAAATATGAAAATAAACAGGAAGAAAACTATCCTTTTATACTGTTTTATAATACAGAGTTTAAACAGGCTATGAAAAAAATATCTCCTGAAGATTTTATTCTTACGAAAATAAAAGATATTGAAGTGAAAGAGGATAATAATGAATTTACAGAAACAGAAAAAAAATCTATAAATGCAGACAATAAAATTGGTACAAGATTTTGTTTTTTAACTGATGCTGAAACAAAAGAAAAATTTATTTCAGATCTTTTTGAAAACAGTAAAACAGAAAGCGAAGAAAAAAAATCTGAAATTATTGATACTTTTAATCTTCAGACAGAATTTATTAAAAATAATATTTCAATACCTGAAAATATTACTTTTTTAAACACTTTGAAAAAGAAGGATTTAAAGGAACTGAAAAACATATATGTCGAATATCTTCCTCTTGAAAATAAAATAAAGCTTAAAGAAAAGCTGGATAATGGGGAACCGATATATTCTGATTACTCTGTTACAGAAATAATATAAGAAAAAAGTTTCATCTCTAAATGCTATAAACATTAGAAATGAAACTTTTTTTATATACGGCTATTAGCTAACTATTGCTTTTCCATATTCTTTACATTTTTCGATTTTTTCGTCATCGTCTGGAGCAAGATTTATAATACATCCTTCTCCAACAACAGATACATCTGCGTTGTCTAATTCCTGGATCCACATACTCATAAAGTCTCCTTCTCCCCAGTCATTTGACCCGAAAAGTCCTACTCTTTTTCCAGCTAATTTTTCTTTTACACCTTCAATATAGTCAACCATTTCAGGTGCAACTTCTTCAGATCCTGTTGCTGGTGACCCAAATGCAACGAAATCAGCATCTACTGAACTTTCATCAGCTGAATCTACTGAGATTACTTCTACTTCCGCTCCTGCAGCTTTTGCTCCTTCTTCTATGAATGATGCTATTTGTTCAGTATTTCCTGTACCACTAAAATAAATAATATTCAATTTAGCCATGTTTTTTCCTCCTAAAATTTTTATCTTTTTATAATTTTATAATTACTCCATTAATTATATATTCTTTTTATTTGTATGTCAACATATTATTTTAGTAAATTACTCTAAATTCTACTTTGCGTCTTCCATCCATACTTCAGCTTCTTTTTCAAGAGATCTGTATTCTCTTGAAAAGTCTATTTTACCTTCTTCCTTTAATTTTTCAACATTTTCTGATGGTTTTATAAACTTATTTTCCCTTAAATACTCTTCAATATTATCCAATCTTTCTGTGTTATACTGTATAACTCTGGCATTTGTACAAGATAATAAAACTATTCCCATTATTATTGCTACTATTGCTTGTCTCATAATTAATTTTCTCCTGTTCTGATATTTTTGTTGTTAGTTTAAATAGTTATTATTTTCATATGTTTTTTATCAAAATAAAACATATTTATTGTTTTGTTTATTTTTCATTTGAATTTTATTTGATACATAGCTATAATAACATATTTTTATAATTTTGTATACAATTTAATACTCTTTTTTTTCATTTTTTTTACTTTATTTAATAACAAAAGTAGAAACAAAAAAAGAAAGCTAATGTAAATTTATACACTAACTTTCCTTTTTTCTATTTCAAATAATATTTTTTATTAACTTTTATTTTCAAGTAACTAGAAACTAAATCTCAGACCAGTTGTAAATACGTTGTTTCTTCCTTTTTTCTCTATCTTTCCATCGTAGTTTACATACCATGCAAAGCCTGGATTTACTTCTGTAAGAACTCCTGCTCCTACCCATGTCTGATTCTTTGACAGTCCTATTCCTTTTACTGTAAACTTGGCATTTGACAGTCCTGTGTATGCTGCCTCAAAGCTCAAATCCTGTTCCTTAAATGCTCTCTGATGAGTTACATACGCCTGGAATGTACTCTTGCTTCCATTATTCCAGTTTACTCCCTGTCCTACTCTCAATCCTACTAGTCCTGCTGTCTGACTGTATGTCTTCTTACCTGCTGTCAGTCCAAATTGACTGTTTTCTTCTGTAAAGCTTCCTCTTCTCACTGTATC
>CALEXX010000057.1 GCA_937925095.1 uncultured Leptotrichia sp. | reverse complement strand
AGTCAAAAACTCGCCTAAAGGCTCGAACAGATGACTTTTCCTAAATTCATTTCCTATTTTACATTGTAAAATTTTAAATAATTCAAAAATATAGTTTTTACATTAATTTTAAAGTTTTATTTTTGAAACAGAGTCATTTCCATTAGTTATGCCTGAAAGGAGAAAATAATGTTAACAAATGGATATACACTGATGCATGAGCATATTTTTATAGATTTATCAGGAGTGAAAAAACTTGATGACTGCAGACTTGATTGTAAAAATGAAACAATTGAGGAATTTAAAGAACTTTACAAAAATGGAGTAAGGAATGTAACAGAAGTAACTAATATAGGTATGGGCAGAGATATCAACTATATAAAGGAAGTTTCTGAAAAATCAGGAATAAATGTTATATGTGCTACAGGTTTTTATAAAGAACCTTTTTATCCTGAATTTGTTTATAAAAAAAATGAAAAAGAACTTTCAGAAATAATGAAAAAAGAAATTCTGGAAGGAATAGATGAAACAGGTGTTAAGGCAGGAATAATAGGAGAAATTGGTTCGAGTAAGGATAAAATAACAGAAACTGAGCTGAAGGTGTTTAAATCTGCTATAATTGCACATCTTGAAACAAGAATTCCGATAACTACTCACACATCCTTAGGAACAATGGGACACGAGCAGGTGAGGTTATTTAAGGAGTACAAAGTCAATCTGGACAAGATTGTTATAGGACATGTGGATTTAAGTGGAAATACAGAGTATATACTTAAAATGCTTTATGATGGTGTATATGTTGAATTTGATACTATTGGAAAAAATAATTATCTTTTAGATGATATACGAGTGGAAATGCTGAAGGAAATAGAAAAAAGGGAACTGATTGACAGAGTATTTTTATCAATGGACATTACTAGAAAGTCAAATATGAAATATAAGGGTGGAATAGGTTATAATTACATATTTGAAGTTTTTATTCCTAAACTGAGGGAAGCGGGAATAAAAGAAAGTTCGATTGAAAAAATGCTGAAAACAAATCCTGAAAATTTTTATAAATAAGGGAGAAGTGGAAAAATGAAGACATATCCTTTAAATTCGCTTTCAATTATAGAAGCACAGGAAAAGCAGTTTAAACTGGTAGATATTATAACGAAAAACATGTCAGGAAGTGAATTTCTGGATACAGGAGATTTAGGAGTTAGAAAAGGAATTAATAGGCCGTTAAAAACAGAAATAATAGAGAGAATTATAGCTGAATTTTTTGATGCTGAAGATTGTATGCTGACAAGAGGAGCAGGAACTCAGGCAATAAGATGGGGGCTTCTTGCGGCAATTCAACCAGGAGAAAAAATTCTTGTTCACGATGCTCCTATATATCCTACAACAGAAGTAAATATAAAAAGTATGAATTTACAAACTGTAAAGTATGATTTTAATGATTTAAGCAGAATTTTCGATATACTGAAGGATGAAGATCTCAAGTTCTGTCTTTTGCAGCATACAAGACAGAAACCAGATGACAGTTATAATTTAGAAGAAGTAATAAGAGAAATAAAAAAAATAAGAAAAGACATGGTAATACTGATAGATGATAATTATGCAGTCATGAAAGTTGAAAAAATAGGAGTAGAACTTGGAGGAGAGCTTTCAGCATTTTCAACATTTAAGTTATTAGGACCAGTAGGAATAGGATGTCTTGCCGGGAAAAAAGAATATGTTGAAAAGGTAAGAAAAATGAACTATTCAGGTGGAGGACAAGTTCAGGGATATGAAGCTATGGAAGTTCTGAGAGGGCTTGTTTATGCCCCTGTAAGTTTGGCAATACAGGCACAGGAAAATGAAAAGCTTGTAGAAAAATTGAGTAACAAAGAAAAATACCCATACATAAAGGATGTATTTTTGGCAAATGCACAGTCAAAAGTTCTACTTGTGGAATTTGAAGAAAATATAGCTGAAAGGATAATAGAGATTTCAGAGAGTTTAGGAACATTGCCTAATCCAGTAGGAGCTGAGTCAAAATATGAAATACCTCCATTATTTTATAAAGTTTCGGGAACATTTTTAAAAAGTGATTCTACACTGAAAAATAGAATGATACGGATAAATCCCAATAGAAGTGGTTCAGAAACAATAATAAGAATACTCGAAGAAGCATATAAAAAAGTTTTAGAAGAGCTGACAAAGAGGTGATATATCTTGTTTATGGAAACATTGAAAAATAGAAACTGTAAACTTATAAATACTGCATTTCAGCTTCATCAGGAAGGTCGTATAATGCCTGACAGCTATATAATAGATGTGGATATATTTCTGGAAAATGCAAAAAAAATATTAGAAGAAGCAAAAAAGTATGGAATTAAACTCTATTATATGACAAAACAGATAGGAAGAAATCCTTATCTTGGCAAAAAACTTCAGGAAATGGGATATTCAGGAGTTGTGGCAGTTGATTTTAGAGAAGCTGAGATTTTTATAAATAATAATCTGAAAATAGGGAATATCGGACATCTGGTGCAGATACCGAAAAATATGCTTAGAAAAATTATTAAAAGTAATCCTGAAATTATAACTGTTTATTCATATGAAAAGGCAGAAGAAATTTCAGAAATTGCACTGGAGCTTGGAAAAGTTCAGGATATAATGCTGAAGGTGGTAGATGAAAATTCATCAATTTATCCTGGTCAGGAGTCAGGATTTGAAATCAAAGGCATTGAAGAAGAAATAAGAAAACTTTTTTCACTGAAGGGAATAACTATAAACGGACTGACTTCATTTCCGTGCTTTTTGTATAATAAAGAAAAAAAACGTATAGAGCCTACTGAAAATATAAAAGCAGTAATGGAAGCAAAGAAAATTCTGAAGGATAAATTTAATAAGGAAATAGAACAGATCAACCTGCCTTCTGCTACATCGGTGGAAAATATGAAAATACTTTCTGAATCAGGGGGAACCCATGGAGAGCCCGGACATTCACTGACAGGTACAACACCTATGGCAGAAGATGTGGAAATAGCTGAGTTGCCTGCCTATATATATGTTTCAGAAGTTTCCCATAATTTTAGAGGAAAAGGGTATTTTTATGGTGGTGGATATTATAGAAGGTCAAATATAAAAAAAGTTATAGCAGGAAAGCTTGAAAAAAGTTGTGAAACGGATGTAAATGAAATGGAGCCAAGCAATATTGACTATTATCTTGAAATGAAAAAGGAAGGAGAGATAGGAGATACAGTTTTAGGCTGTTTCAGGACACAGATATTTGTAACAAGATCGGAAGTAGTTTTAGTTGAGGGAATACAAAGTGGAAAACCTAAGATTATAGGAAAGTACACTTCTCTAGGAGAAAAAATAGAAAAATAGAAAATTATTTTAAAGCAGTATTTGATAAAGAAAAAGAGGTAATGAAGATGGAACTGGGAAGATTTATAGTTATTGTACTTGACAGTTATGGTGTGGGATATATGGATGATGTTCTGGAAGTGAGACCAAGAGATTTTGGAGCAAATACATGTAAACATATAATAGATAAAATTCCTGATTTAAAACTTGAAAATTTAGAAAAGTTAGGATTAATGAATGCCCTAGGAGAAAATTATGGAGAAATGAAAATGAATCCTGAAGCAGTGTTTGGAAAAGCAAAGCTTATGCATCATGGTGGAGATACATTTCTGGGACATCAGGAAATAATGGGAACATATCCTGTAAAACCGCTTATAGCACCTTTCAGCCATTATATAGATAAAGTTTATGATGAACTTATAAAAGAAGGGTACAAAGTAGAAAAAATAGGAGATAATATCCATTATTTATGGGTGAATGACTGTGTTGCAGTAGCAGATAATCTTGAAACTGATTTGGGACAGGTGTACAACGTGACAACTACTTTTCAGAAAATTTCATTTGAAGAAGAACTGAAAATTGGAGAAATTGTCAGAAAAGTTGTGGAAGTAGAGAGAGTAATAGTATTTGGAGGGACTGAAGCAACGATAGAAAGTATAAAGGCTGCGAAAGAAGAAAAAGAAGGGAAATATGTAGGAATAAATGCTCCAAAATCAAAAGTATACGAAAAAGGATATATGGTGAGACATCTGGGATATGGGATAAATCCCGAAACACAGGTTCCTACAATATTAGGTAAAAATAATATACCTGTAGTACTGGTGGGAAAAGTGGCAGACATAGTGTTTAATGACAAGGGAAAAAGCTTTCTGAATCTTGTGGACACTTCCAGAATATTTGATATTACTCTTGAGGAAATGGACAGGCTTGAAAAAGGGTTTATAGCTGTAAATATTCAGGAAACAGATCTTGCTGGACATGCGGAAAATCCTGAAAGATATGCACAGGTACTGAAGCTGAGTGACGGATACATTGGGAAAATAATGGAAAAAATGAATGAAAATGACATTCTTGTAGTTACTGCCGACCATGGAAATGACCCAACGATAGGACATTCCCAACATACAAGGGAAAATGTGCCAATATTGATTTATAGGAAAGGTTTAAAAGCTGTTAATATCGGTCATAAGGAAACAATGTCAGATATTGGTGCTACAGTTGCAGATTATTTTAAAGTGGAAATGCCTGAAAATGGAAAAAGTTTTCTGGGAGAGCTGGAATAAATTCAGGAATGTTTTAGTATACAGAATACTAAAAAATCAAAAAAGGGATCGTCTCAAAATAGAAAAAATATAAATGCAATATATGAAAACTATATTTATTCATTTACTAAAATTTTACTTATATAAAACAGACATTCATTAAGGAAAAGTCAAAACTTGCCTAAAGGTTCGAACAAATGACTTTTCCTAAATTCATCTCCTGTTTTACATTGTAAAATTTTAAATAATTCAAAAATATAGTTTTTTACATTAATTTTAAGTTTTTTTTGAGACAGCCCCTTTTTATATAATTAAAATGCTTAGTATCAACTTATATATCAGTTATTCCTCCTCAACCTTCTTATCCATCCAGTCCTTTCCTTCTATCATTCTTGTAACGACCATTGAAGCAACAGCATCTCCTGTAGAGTTCAGCCATGTGGCAGGAGGGTCTACCAGAAATCCTATAGTTGCTATAATAGGAAAAGCTTCCATTGGGAAACCGAACAGATTTATAATGAGCATTTCCCCGATAAGTCCTCCTCCAGGTACTCCTGACATTACGACACCCCCCAATACTGAAACGACAATGGCTATCAGATAAGTCCCTATTCCTGAGAAGTCTTTTCCAAATATACCAAACAGAAAGGAAATCTTCAGTATGGAAGAAAGGCAGGTTCCATCCATATGCATTGTGGCACCGATAGGCAGGATAATTTCCCTTATGTCCTTAGGTACTCCCATTTTTTTAGTTGCTTCCAAGTTTACAGGCAGGGTTGCGATAGAGCTCTGAGTAGCTAAAGATGTAATGGAAGGGTTTAAAATATTTCCAAAGAAAGTACTGACACCTCTTTTTCCGCCCGCATAAAAGGAATAGGCTGCAAATGCCGCGAAAAAGTAGAATATACATATCGGATAGTAAATAACCATAGCTTTTGCATAGGAACCAAGCAATTGAGGACCAAATTCCCCTATAAGTGAGGCAAAGTAGGCACCAAGTCCGATAGGAGCATAATACATAATAATTTCAATAAATTTCATCATAACTTTTGAAAGTTTTTCAAGCCCTGCAGCTATGGATTTGTTTTCATCATCCACTAAACTTACACATGTTCCGAACAGCACTGAAAAGACTATTAATGGCAGCATATTTGATTTTGAAAATAAACCGGAAAAGTCAGAAACGGTAATAGCTTTTACAAATTGTTCTCCAATGCTGATGGCTTCCACAGATTCAGGGGCAGAAATGGCTATATTTGTCCCTGCGGCAGGTGGAAAAATCTTAACAACCAAAATTATTATGACTGAGGCAATGGCTCCTGTAACAACGAATGTTAGGAGCATATAACCTAAAATCATACCGAGCCTTTTCATATTAATCATGCTTCCAACCGCGCTTGAAATAGTTACAAATACAAGTGGAACTACTGCGGTAAACATAAGATTAATGAAAATGTCTCCAAAAGGCTTTAAAATAGTAGCTTTTTCCTTAAGAATGACTCCAATCACACTTCCTACAGCTATTCCTGATAATAAAAGAATAGGAAAGGAATAGTTTTCCCAGAAAGTGTTTTTTCTGTTTTCAGTTTTTCCCATAAAAACGCCTCCTATATTATAATTTTGAATTTAAAAAATTCATTTTTGCTATATTTCTTAGTAAAAGTATAGCATGATTTTATAAATTGACAAATATATAATTGAGAATTTTATCATTTACAGTATTAATACATATTTTATATGGAAATAGCTTATGTAAATTAAATCTTCCTAAGAAATGATATGCTTCTATCATGTCAGATTTCTTTATTGATTTTATTAGTTAAATTTTATATAATTATAAGAAATAAAGGGTAAATTGAAGGAAGGAAAATAAAAATGGATTTTAAGATACATTCAAAGTTTCAGCCTACAGGTGACCAGCCACAGGCGATAGATAAAATAGTTGAAAATATTGAAAATGGTATTACAGACCAAATTCTTCTAGGAGTTACAGGATCAGGGAAGACATTTACAGTGGCAAATGTAATTGAAAGAATAAATAGGCCGGCATTGATAATGGCTCCTAATAAGACACTGGCAGCCCAGTTATATAATGAATATAAGCAGTTTTTCCCTGAAAATGCTGTGGAATATTTTGTTTCCTATTATGATTATTACCAGCCTGAAGCATATATAATGCAGACAGATACATATATAGAAAAAGACTCTTCAATAAATGATGAAATAGATAAATTAAGACATGCGGCAACGGCAGCCCTGTTAAATCGGCGTGATGTAATAATAGTCGCTTCTGTTTCAGCAATATATGGATTGGGATCGCCTGAAGCGTATAAAAAACGTTCAATACCAATTGATGTGGCAACAGGTTTTGATAGAAATGAACTAATCAGAAGACTTATATCCCTTAGATATGAGAGAAATGATATTGCCTTCGAGAGGGGAAAATTCAGGGTAAAGGGGGATGTGCTTGATTTACATCCAAGTTATCAGGATACGGGATATAGATTTGAATTTTTTGGAGATGACCTTGAGAGTATTTCAGAAATTAATACCCTTACAGGACAAAAAATAAGGGATATACAAAGACTTACAATAATGCCTGCAACCCACTATCTTTCAACTGAAGATTCTGAAAAAATGTTTGAAAGCATAAAGGCAGAACTTCATGACAGGATAGATTTTTTTGAGAGACAGAATAAGCTTCTGGAAGCCCAGAGAATAAAACAGAGAACAGAATATGACCTTGAAATGATAGCTGAAATAGGATATTGTAAAGGAGTAGAAAACTATTCAAGATATCTTACAGGAAAGAAGGAAGGGGAGGCACCTGATACACTTCTGGATTATTTTCCTGATGATATGGTGGTTTTTCTTGATGAGTCGCATATATCAGTTCCCCAGATAAATGGAATGTACAAAGGAGACAGAGCAAGAAAGGAATCCCTTGTAAATAACGGATTCAGGCTGCCAAGTGCTTTTGATAACAGACCTCTTAAATTTGAAGAGTTTTTTGCAAAAGTTCCTCAGGTAGTGTATATATCTGCAACTCCAAGTGATTATGAGCTGGAACAGTCAAAGGAAGAAATAATTGAGCAGCTTGTAAGACCTACAGGAATTGTTGAACCTGGAATTGAAATAAGACCCACAAAAAATCAGATTGATGATCTGATGGATGAAATAAAGACAAGAACTGCAAAGAAAGAAAGAGTTCTTGTTACAACACTTACGAAGAAAATGGCTGAAGAGCTGACAGACTATTATCTGGAATACGGAATAAAGGTAAAATACATGCACTCAGATATTGATACGCTTGAAAGAACTGAGATAATAAGAGGACTTAGAAAAGGTGAGTTTGATGTTCTTGTGGGAATAAACCTTTTAAGGGAAGGACTGGATATTCCTGAAGTTTCACTTGTGGCAATACTTGAGGCAGACAAGGAAGGATATTTACGTTCAAGACGTTCATTAATTCAGACAATGGGAAGGGCGGCAAGAAATGTAAATGGGCAGGTTATCCTGTATGCAGATACTGTGACAGGATCCATGAAGGAAGCCATAGATGAAGTGGATCGTCGTAGAAAGATTCAGGAACAATATAATATTGACAATAATATTAATCCTAAATCAATTGAGAGGGAAATTGCCGAATCAATTGTAGATTATGAAATCGTAAAAGAAGACAGCATAGACAAAATTAAGAAGAATTATAAGAGTCAGGTAGAAATCGAGAAGGAAATTAAACATCTTGATAAGCAGATTAAGAAATTGGCTGAAGAGCTTAATTTTGAAGAAGCAATAAAACTTCGTGATAAAATGAATGAACTGAAAAAAATACTGCTAGAATTGTAAATGACAGACAGAGAAATAGCTAGAAGATAAGAATGTTAAGTATTTATGGAGTATTCTATATTTTAGAAATTTTTTAGCAATTTGAATAAAAATAAAAAAATCAAGGAGAAAAAAATGAGAATATATTATTATCCGGCATGTGGAACTTGTAAGAAAGCATTGAAATGGCTTGATGAAAATAAAATTGGTTATGAAAAAAAACATATTGTGGAAGCAAATCTTACTGTAAAGGAAGTTGAAGATATTTATAAAAAAAGCGGACTTCCTATTCAGAAAATGTTTAATACAAGCGGGAGAGTCTATAAAGAACTGAATCTGAAGGAAAAACTGAAGGATATGACTGAAAAGGAAAAATTGGAACTGCTTGCTTCTGATGGAATGTTATTAAAAAGACCTATACTTGTAAATAGAACATTTGCATTGATTGGATTTAAGGAAGATGAATACAAGGAAAAACTATTGTAAAAATAAAAATATGACAGAGTGAAAAAACATCAGTAATTTAGAAAAATAAAATATAAGTTTAAGGGGGAAAGAATGGAACAGACTATATTTTCAGTTAGTGAAGTAAACAGGGCAGTAAAACAGTATCTGGAAGGAACTCCGACTTTCAGGAATATGTATATCCAGGGGGAACTTTCAAATATAACATATTATCGTTCGGGACATTTGTATTTTACACTAAAGGATGATAAATCAAGTGTAAAATGTGCGATATTCAAATATATTTATAAAAATATTCCTACTGATTTGAAGGAAGGCGACCATGTAAAAATAATGGGTAGTGCCACAGTGTATGAAGCAAACGGTTCATTTCAGATAATTGCTGAGACACTTGAAAAAACTAATAAGTTAGGATCCCTGTTTGAAAAGCTTGAAATGCTGAAAAAAATGTATCTTGAAAAGGGATATTTTGATGATTCAAATAAAAAGCCATTGCCTCAGCTGCCTGTAAATGTGGGAGTAGTAACGGCAGAAACAGGTGCGGCAATAAGGGATATAATAAATACAACACATAAGAGATTCAGAAATGTAAATATTTATCTATATCCAGCAAAAGTTCAGGGGGAAGGCTCTGCAGTTGAAGTGGCTTCAGGAATAGCGTTTTTCAACAGGATGAAAAATGAAGGGCAGCTTGATACAGATGTACTTATTGTTGGACGTGGAGGAGGAAGTATTGAGGATTTATGGTCTTTTAATGAAGAGCCTGTAATAGAAGCAATTTTTAAATCAGAAATACCTGTTATTTCAGCGGTAGGACATGAAATTGACAATCTTCTTTCTGACCTTGTTGCAGACAGGAGAGCGGCAACTCCTACTCAGGCTGCAGAAATACTTATTCCTGTGAAGGAAGAACTTGTAAATGCTCTTATACTTAGAAAAAATACTGTAAATAAGCTGCTTTTAAACAAAGTGGCCTTTATGAAAAAGGAACTGGAACAGAGAAAAAATAACTACTATATTAAGAATTTTGTAGGAACTCTCAATGAGAAAAAATTTCAGCTGATGGATAAAGAGCAGAGAATAACGAGGGAATTAAAAAGAATTGTGGAAAAATCCAGAGAACAGTTTGAGTACAGAAAGAAAAGATTTGATAAAGTTGATTTGAGATTGATTATAAACGAGAAAAGACAACATCTGGAAATACTTGAAAAGCAGATAAATAGTGAAATAAATGAAAAATTGAAGGAACTTAGGAAAGAGCTTCAGCTGAAAGCGGCAAAGCTTTCAAAATATTCAGTAGATGATATACTAAAACAGGGTTATACAATAACAAGAAAAAATGGAAAAATTGTAAAACGTGGAATAGAATTAAGTAAATCAGATGTTATTGAAACAATGTTTGCTGATATGAAGGTAAAAAGTACGGTTAAATAGAATATGAAAGCGAGGTATAATAAATGTCAAAAAGAGCAGATTATTTATCATGGGATGAATATTTTATGGGTATAGCATTTTTATCTGGAATGAGAAGCAAGGATCCTTCTACACAAGTAGGGGCATGTATCATAGATGAAGATAAGAAAATCATAGGAATCGGATATAATGGCTTTCCAATGGGAAGTTCTGATGACAATATGCCATGGGATAAAGAAGGTGAATTTCTGGAAACAAAGTATCCATATGTTGTACACGCTGAGCTGAATGCCATTCTCAACAGTATAAAATCCCTTAAAAATTGTACTATCTATGTAACTCATTTTCCATGCAATGAATGTGCAAAAGCAATTGTACAGTCAGGAATAAAGAAAGTAATATATTTTTCTGACAAGCATAAATCTTTGGATTCAACAAAGGCTTCAAGAAGAATTTTTGAAAATGCAGGGATTGAAACAGAACATCTTAAAATGGAAAAAGAAAAAATAAATATAATTTTTAAAGATTGAGAAAAAATCAATATTAGTATATAATAAAAAAGTAATAAAAATTTATAAGAGGTGATATAAATGGAAGCAAATTCAATTAAAAAAGTAGTAGCTATGGGTATAGGAGCGGCAGTTTATATTGTGTTGTCAAGATTTGCAGCAATCCCAACTCCAATTCCAAATACTACATTACAGGTAACTTATGCCTTTTTAGCATTAATGGCATTTATTTATGGTCCGGTAGTTGGACTGGGAGTAGGATTTATAGGACATACACTTAATGATGTTCTATCTTATGGAAGTGTGTGGTTCAGCTGGGTTATAGCCACAGCATTTTTCGGAGTATGTATGGGACTTTTAGGGAAAATGATTAAGCCTGAAAATTTTGACAAGGCAAAAGCTGTAAAATTTATTGTAGGAGATATAATTATAAGTTTACTGACATGGGTAGCTATAGCACCTACTCTGGATATTATAATATACAAAGAGCCTCAAGGAAAAGTATTTATACAGGGATTTGCTGCGGCATTGAGTAACGCTTTTGTTGTTGCAGTTTTAGGAACAATTCTGATATTTGCTTTCTCAAAAACAATTGTAAGTAAAGGAAGCCTGAAGAAAGAATAGTTTTAAATAACCCGCATTTTCTAGTTAGTAGTAATGCTGACAGATTAGGCGGGTATTTTAAATAACAGGGAGGAAAAATTCTTGGAAGAAATTAGAGGAAAAAAAGATGTTAGAAAAGTTGCCATAAGCTTTGAAAATTTCACATTTCAGTATGAAAGTCAGTCAGAGCCGACATTATATGACATAAATCTTAAAATATATGAAGGAGAAAAAGTTGTCATAGTAGGGCCTTCAGGTTCAGGGAAAAGTACGATGGGACATTGTATAAATGGACTGGCACCATATTTTTATAAGGGAAGTAAAACAGGAAAAATTGAAATTTATGGTAAGCAGTTAAATGAAATATTTGAACATTCCAAGTACGTAGGAACAGTTCTTCAGGATTCAGATGCCCAGTTTGTAGGACTGAGTGTTGCGGAAGACATAGCTTTTGTACTGGAAAATGATGAAGTTGAAACTGAGGTTATGAAGAAAAAAGTTAAGGAAATCGCAGAGTTTGTAAAAGTTGAAAAATTACTGGATTTAAAGCCACATGATTTATCAGGTGGACAGAAACAGAAGGTTTCCCTTGCCGGAATAATGGTTGATGATACGAAGATATTCCTTTATGATGAGCCTTTGGCAAATCTTGATCCATTAAGTGGAAAATATGCCATTGAACTGATAGATGAACTTCATGGAAAAGGAGGAATTACTACAGTAATTATAGAGCATAGGCTGGAAGATGTGCTGCACAGAAAAGTTGACAGAATTATTGTTGTGGATAAAGGAAGGATAGTAGCAGATGATACACCTGACAATATCCTGAAGGGAAATATACTTACAGAAATGAATATAAGGGAGCCATTGTATATTTCAGCATTAAAATATAGCAATGTTGACCTTGGAAAATATAAAGAAATTTCTAATATTGAAAAAATTAGCTTTCCTGAAGTGAAGGAAAATATACTAAAATGGATAGAACACAATCAGGTGGAAGAGCAGAAAAAGGATTCAGAAATAATACTTAAGCTTGAAAATATTTCTTTTTCATATAATGAAAAAAGAAAAATATTGAAAAATGTAAGCATAGATATAAAAAAGGGTGAAATGATAAGTATTGTAGGGTCTAATGGAGCAGGAAAATCAACACTTTCAAAGGTTATTACAGGATTTGAGAAACAGAATGAAGGAAAAATCTATTATAAGAATAGTGATATAAGTAATGAAAGTATAACGAAAAGGGCAGAAAAAATAGGATTTGTACTGCAAAATCCAAATGCTATGATTTCCAAGGTAACGGTTTTTGATGAGGTGGCACTTGGGCTTCAAACTAGAGGAATTTCACCAGATGAAATAGATAAAAGAGTGCTTGAAATCTTGGAAATATGTAAACTTAAGCCTTTCAGAAACTGGCCTATAAAAGCACTTAGCTATGGGCAGAAAAAAAGGGTAACAATAGCTTCTGTACTTATACTCCAGCCGGAAATAATAATAGTCGATGAGCCGACTGCAGGACAGGATTTATTTCATTACAGAGAAATAATGGAATTTTTAAAACAGCTGAATGAATATGAAATTACAATACTTTTTATAACGCATGATATGCATCTGATGCTGGAATATACTGATAAAGCTTATGTTTTTAATGATGGTCAGGTTATAAAGGAAGGAAATCCTGCAGAAATTCTGGCTGACAGAAAAATTCTGAAAGAAGCCAACCTTAAGGAAACTTCACTTCATTATATGGCTGAAAAAGCTGGAATAAATTCAGAAGAACTTATAAGAACTTTTGTTAACTTTGAAAAACATCATCAGAAGGCAGGTGATTAGATGGCAAGTACATTTTTACTGGAGTATATAGAAAAAGATTCAATAATACATAGGCTGAATGGAGCAGCGAAACTGATATGTTTTTTGTTATGGACAACAGCAATTATGCTTACTTATGATACAAGATTGTTGGTATTTTTAACAGTTTTAGGGTTTATACTGTTTAAAGTCTCAAAAATAAAATTTAAGGAAATAAAAATAGTGTTTTATTTAATTTCTATTTTTCTGATACTAAATCTACTAATGATATTTTTATTCTCTCCTCTGGAAGGAACAAAAATATATGGAACTCAGCATGATATTTTTAAAATTTTTGGAAACTATGTAGTAACTCAGGAGCAGCTATTTTATGAGTTTAACATATTTATAAAATATTTTTCTGTTATTCCTGTTGGTCTACTATTTGTAATAACAACTCATCCAAGTGAATTTGCATCTTCACTGAACAGGATAGGAGTACCATATAAATTTTCTTATGCAGTTTCAATTGCACTGAGATATATACCAACAGTCCAGGAAGATTTCATTACAATTAGTAAGGCTCAACAGGCAAAAGGGATAGATATTTCAAAAAATGTAAAACTGGCAACAAGAATAAAAAATATATCCTACACGTTGCTTCCACTAATATTTTCAAGTCTTGATAAAATAGATGTTATAAGTAATGCAATGGTTTTAAGAGGATTTGGAAAAAAGAATAAGCGTACATGGTATCAGGCAAGAAAAATGAAAACATCTGATATAGTGGCAATTCTTGTAACAGCAGTATTTGTTGTTATTGCACTGGTACTTATAAAGGTAAATAACGGAAGATTTTACAACATATTTGTGAAATAACAGTTTTTTATTATAAAAATTAGGAGGAAATCAAAATGGGAAATAATAAAGTAAGCGGAATGCTTGTTCTACAGACGGATTTCGGATTACAGGATGGAGCTGTGGCAGCAATGTATGGAGTTGCACTTGGAGTAAATCCGGATTTGAAAATATATAATCTTACACATGAAATAGAAACATACAATATATGGGATGCATCTTACAGATTAGTACAGACTTTACAGTACTGGCCTGAAGGAACTGTTTTCGTATCTGTTGTAGATCCTGGAGTGGGAAGTAACAGAAAAAGTATTGTTGCAAAGACAAAAGATGGGAAATATGTTGTAACTCCTGATAATGGAACTTTGACACATATACATTCGAACATAGGAATAGAAGAGATAAGAGAAATTGATGAAACTAGAAATAGATTGCCATATTCGGGAGAATCTTACACTTTTCATGGAAGGGATATATATGCATTTACAGGAGCAAGACTTGCAAGTGGTGTAATTTCATATGAAGAAGTTGGAGAAAAACTTGAAGTTGAAAAAATGGAACTGCTGCAGACAACAGAAGTTAAAATTTCTGATGATGAAGTAATTTCTGGAACGATAGACATACTTGATATAAGATTTGGAAATTTATGGACAAATATAGATAGAAGTTATTTTGAAAAAATTGGAATAAACTATGGAGATACATTGGAACTTGTAATAAAACACAATATGAGAAATGTTTACAACAGTACGGTAAAGTTTGTAAAATCATTTGCTGAAGTTCACATAGGAAGAACTTTGCTTTATGTAAATTCACTTGATAAAATCGGTGTGGCAATAAATCAAGGTTCATTTTCAAGGGCACATCAGGTGGAATCAGGATACCAGTGGACAGTGGAGCTGAAGAAAATAGAGAAATAGACTTAGGAAAAGAGGACAGAAGTTATGGTAAATATAGGAAATGACTGGGATGAAATTTTAAAAGGAGAATTTGAAAAGGAATATTATCAGAATATGAGAAAATTTCTGGTGAAGGAATATAAGACAAAAACTATATATCCTAAGCCGGAAGAAATATTTTCAGCATTTAAACTGACAAGCTATAAGGACTGTAAAATAGTTCTGCTGGGACAGGATCCCTATCATGGACCAAATCAGGCACATGGACTTGCTTTTTCTGTAAAGGAAGGAGTAAAACTTCCACCTTCATTGCAGAATATATATAAGGAAATAAGTAGCGAGTACGGTTACAGCATGAGCAAAAATGGATACCTTGTTCCATGGGCAAAACAGGGAGTGCTTCTTTTAAATACAGCATTGACAGTTGTTGCAGAAAATGCAAATTCACATTCAAAAATTGGATGGGAAATATTTACAGATAACGTCATAGAATATCTTAATGAAAGGGAAGAACCGTTGATATTTATACTTTGGGGAAATAATGCAAGAAGTAAGAAAAGACTTATAAATACAGAAAAACATTATATTCTGGAATCAGCACACCCAAGTCCGCTTTCTGCAAGCAGAGGTTTTTTTGGATGTGGACATTTTGAAAAAGCAAATGGTATCTTAAAGGAATTAGGAAAAAAAGAAATAAACTGGAAAATGTAAAAAAATAAAAACAAAAATAGAAAGTGTGATTAAAAAAATAAAGTTTCAAGATAGATTAAGGTTAGAACTTTTTTAATTTTTTTAAAAAAGTTGAAAAAGTTTTTCGTTTCTATGGTTGTAAAATGAAATATTTGGTCACACTTTTTATAATTAGTTAAAAAAGTCTATTGAAAAGAATGTTTATGAAAGTTGACTTGACGAAAAATCAATATATAATATTATTGAAAATAAGGTTTATATTCCAATATAAAAAGGATATGAACGAAAAAAGTAGAAAGAGAGTTGGTTAAAAATGTTAATGAAGTATTTACAAAAAATTGGTAAATCACTTATGTTGCCGATTGCAGTAATGCCAGCAGCGGCGATACTTTTAGGAATTGGTTATAGACTTGATCCGGTTGGATGGGGAGCAAATAGTCCAGCAGCGGCATTCCTAATAAAATCAGGAGCTTCCATACTGGATAATATACCTATATTGTTTGCAGTAGGAATATCAGTTGGAATGTCTAAAGAGAAGGACGGTTCTGCGGCATTGGCAGGATTAGTAGGTTTCTTAGTAATAACTACATTATTATCAAAAGAATCAGTTGCACTATTGACAAAAGTGGATGTAGCAACTGTTCCGTTAGCTTTTGCAAAAATAAATAACGCATTTATCGGAATAGTATCAGGAATAATTGCATCTGAAATATTTAATAGATTCCATAAGACACAGTTACCGATGGCTTTTGCATTCTTCAGTGGTAAGAGATTAGTTCCAATATTGACAGCAGCTACAATGCTTATATTGTCACCTGTATTCTTCTTTGTATGGCCTATAGTGTTTGGAGCATTAGTTGCATTTGGAGAATCTTTCTTAAAATTAGGACCTTTAGGAGCAGGAATATTTGGATTCTTTAACAGATTATTAATTCCTCTGGGATTACACCATGCATTAAATGCAGTTTTCTGGTTTGATATAGCAGGAATAAATGATATCGGAAACTTCCTTGGAGGAACAGGAGTAAAAGGAGTAACAGGAATGTATCAGGCAGGATTCTTCCCTATTATGATGTTTGGATTACCAGCAGCAGCATATGCAATGTATCAGGAAGCTAAGCCTTCTAAAAAAGAACAAATTGCATCATTAATGTTGGCTGGAGCTGTAACTTCATTTGTAACAGGAGTAACAGAGCCTCTTGAATTTGCATTTATGTTTGTGGCACCTTTATTATATGGAGTTCATGCATTCTTAACAGGAGTAAGCTTGTTTATAGCATCTACATTCCATTGGACAGCAGGATTTGGATTTAGTGCAGGACTTATTGACTTTACAATTACTTCAGGAATGCCAATGGCTAATAATCCATTTATGCTGTTAGTTTTAGGACTTGGATTTGGAGTAGTTTATTATCTTCTATTTAAAGTGTTAATAAAAATGTTTAAATTAAAAACACCTGGAAGAGAAGATGATGATAATGAAGAAGAATTAAAAATAGAAGCTTCAAACAGCAATCATGCAGAAGTTGCTGCAGTTATATATGAAGCATTAGGTGGAAAAGATAACGTAGTTTCTATAGATAACTGTGCTACAAGATTAAGACTGGAAGTAAAAGATTCAAGTATAATTGATGACAAAAAAATAAAAAAAGTTGCAGCAGGAGTAATAAAACCTTCAAAAACAGATGTTCAGGTAATTATTGGTCCATTAGTAGAATTTGTTGCAAATGAAATGAAAAGATTATAAATCTATATAATTATACGAATAACTGTCTCATAAAAATAAATAAACTGCACTTAAAATCTTAATAAGATTGAAAGTGCAGTTTTAAATTTTACTTATCTCTATAATGTGAGCCACATTGCCATATTTCCAATGTATCATCAGAAATTTTGAAAACAATACGATTTGCTTTATCAATTCTGACACTCCAATATCCAGTAAGATTTCCAGATAATGGTTCAGGTTTTCCTATACAATGATATCCATTTCGGTCAATATCTTTAATTAAATTGTTTATTTTTTTTATAATTTTTCTATCTTGAGTCTGCCAATATAGATATTCCTCCCATGCTTCATCAGACCATACTTTTCTCACTATTCCTCCTCAATTAACTCGTGTTCTTTAAGCGTAGTTTTCCCCTCTTTTACATTTTTGATTGACTGATTTAGACGTTCCATATTTTGAACACTATAAAAAGGATCTGCAGTTATTTCAAATGGAATACGTCTTTCAGAGCCTATTTTTTTTAAATAGATAGTTATGGCTGCTGATAATGAAAGTCCCATATCAGAACATGCCTGTTCTGCATTTTTCTTGATAGTGTCATCAATTCGCAAATTAATTTGTGCCATAAAATCATCTCCTTTCAGATATAATATACTACAATTAATATTAAATGTAAAGTATATTTATACAATCTGCTATACAAATATATAAAATTAAATAAGACTGTCTCAAAATAGTAAAACTATAAATATAATATATAAAAACTTTATTTTATTCATTTAATAAAATTTTCTTTTTGAAACAACCACAACTTATTTTTCTTTTATATATTCTTTTATAATTTCATTTCTGACTTTTTTATATTTATCCACATCAGGATAGTTTCCAAGGTCAATGTCTCCATCTATTCTTTTGATTAAATTTTTTATCTCAAATTTATTTCTTAACTCATCATTTAAATTTTCAAATTTAGTTTCCAAATGTTTAAAAATATTGAAATCCTGTATTCCATAAAGAATATTTTTCTCTCTTAAACTGTGGAGAGGTTTCATATTTTTTCCAGGATATGCAAATAACATATCACCGGCAGTCCATTTTTCCTTTTTATATGATACTTCAGAGAAAACATCTTCCACATAAATACCATATGCCCAACGTAGCATTCCCTTCATTTTAAATAAATAAGTATATAGCCCTGTAAGTCTTGATTCTATAAGAGGGCTTTCTATAAAAATATTAAATGTTTTTGGAAAACAGCATGAGTACCATGTCAATTTATCAGAATTTTCTTCCAATTTTTTATAGGCAGGATTTTCCTTCTGATAATAATCTCCTAAAAGTAGTGTGTTTATTGAAAAACTTTCTAAGTCATCGCTGTATTCTTCAAAAAATCCAGGAGAATGAATGGCATATTTATATTGTAATTTTTCAGTTGTACAGGAATTTAAGAAATCTGAGAATTTTTTAAATACTTCCACTGAACTTGGTTCATCTCCTATTATTTTTGTTATAGAAAGATATCCTTTATCTTTTAAATGCTGGAATAAAAGCTTAATATATTCTGCGAGTTCAGATTTATTTCTAATATAATCATTAATCTTTTCGTCTTCATCATAAACACTGATTCTTATCGGATCCGGATAATCTTCAAGAGGTGATCCGAAATCATAGCCATGCCAGTTTCCTATAAGTCCAAAAAGGTTGATTTCCTCATCAATTCCCAGTTTGTAGCAAAGTTCAACATATTTGTCAAGATTAGAAAAATCAAGAATAAGTTTACCGTTTTTTCTTGAAACTTTTATGATATTGTATTCATATAAACGGGAAGCATTTTCCTTTACATCGAAACATTTCTGGCCAGCCCATGGAAAATCTGAAACAACAAGATTTATAACCTTCTGACCCAGTTTCTTCATTTCCTTCAGATAATTTTCTATTACATAAAAATGTTCTTCTGAAAAATATTCTAGATTATATGTTCTTGCCCATGAACAAGGATGCTGCCACAAATCAAGGAAAAAGCTGTTTTCAGGTAGTACATAATCGATTATGTCTACGTTTAAAGTTTTTTCTTCTATAAGTTTTTCCTTTTCATAACCATTGTTTTCAAATAATTTCACATTTATTGAAATTTTTTCCCCTGAAAAATCCTGAGGAATAATTCCTTGGATAAAAACTGGAATTTCCCCTGCTGGATAAACTTTACTTTTCTGGGAAAGAATTATATCGGCAATCTCATTTCCGTAATCATCTTTTGAATAGTCTACAAGACTTGGATAAATAGTTTCAAGTTCAGAAGTTACTTCAAGACGGTATCTTCTGCTTAATCCCCACCACGGTAAGTCCAGAGAGTTACTTATGTTAAGACATGATTCCTGAGGAAAATCCACTGTGACAAAAAAACCGAATTCTTCATTTTTTATTACTTCTAAATTTGAAAATTGAGTATTATTAAATTTTTTCAAATTTTCCATTTCACAATTTCTGTAAAAATTATGCACACTGCTGTAAAACTTCATGCTTGCCTCCTAAAATAAATTTAAAATAAGTATTTATCCCATATTATAATATAAGCAGATAAATGTCAATTGATATTATGAATAGTGAATAATTTGAAAACAAAGAAAGTCCTTTATATTTTAGTAGTTTTCTATTTTTTGATATTTGTTTTTTAAATATAGCATTTGTTTTATTTATATTATAGAAGCTTGAATTATAAGTTTTTTATGGTATAATTATTATACGGAATAGCAATAAAAGGAGAAGAAATATGAATATTTATACAAAAATAGAGGATAGCACAAAAAATAAAAATATTCTATTTAAAAATATCAATACTTTTGCTTGTACTTGATTTTCAAGTTCTAAAAGAGCAGGTTGTTCTTTATGCAGAATTTTTGATAAGATTTTTAAATTGACTCTTTTTTGCAGAGCTAACATTTTAAATTCAAATTATTAAAAGGAAACATACATTTTCTTATCTAAAATTCATTTAACATATAAAGATAAATTTTTAAATAAAATATAACTGTTAAACCTATTTTTAAATAATTATTTGTATTTCCATATGAGGTTTATTCTGAATAAAAACTTATAAGGAGAGTGCAGTAATGTTTAATTTTCACAGTGGTTCCAAAGCTTCAAAAATAGCTCTTATACTTTTGAGCTTAGGATTAGTTTTTTTATTGACAGCGTGTCAGAGTAGAAAAGAAGAAACAAAAGAAACTGAAAAAACAGAAAAAAAAGAGGTGGAAATTACAGTAATGCTTCCTGATTACGGCCTTCCACCTGAAGATATGCTAAAGGAATTTAAAGAAGAAACAGGAATAACTGTAAAAACTTTACCTACATCATGGGATGATATAAAAAGTAAGGTTTCAATTGCCGCAGCAGGAAAAAAGGCAGCTGCTGATATTATAGAAGTTGACTGGTCATGGATTGGAGAATTCCAAAGTGCAGGATGGCTGGAACCTCTTGAAATAAATGAAGATACGCAAAAAGATATTTTATCCCTTGATTATTTTAAAGTTGATGGTAAATATTATGCAATGCCACATTTTAATGATTTAAGAGTTGCGTATATAAACAAAGAGATGCTAAAAAAAGCCGGAGTTGAAACTCTTCCTTCAAAATGGAGCGAACTTGAAAATGTAATGAATCAGCTACAGGCCAAAGGTGTTATTAAAAGTCCTATGTTATACCCTCTAGGTGCTGAAGAAAATGCAACTACTTCATTTATAACTTTAGTTTATACAAGAAGTGGGGAAGTATTTAATAAGGACAATACTTTAAATAAAGCAAATGCACTGGAAGCATTACAGATGATAAAAAAATATCTGGATAAGGGATATATAAACCCTGAAACTGTTTCTGCAGATGGTGGAACTGTATATAAAGGAATAATAAATGGAAATGGAGCATTCCTTATTGGACCAACTTTCTATATTACAAGTGCAAATGATCCAAAAGAATCAAAAGTTGTAGGTCAAATTTCAACTTTACCTATTCCAAGTGTAGAAGGACCTGCAACTAAAACAGTTGCATTTACTGAAGCAATGGGAATTTCAGCTTATTCAGAAAATAAGGAAGCTGCTAAGAAATTTATTGAATGGGTTTCAAGACCTGAAGTTCAATTTAAGTTAAGCAAGGCTATAAACCTTACTCCTACTAGAACAAGTGTAATTCAGAAAATGACTGATGAAGGAACGATTCCAGGAGGACCGGGTTCACTTATAGAACAGGCTAAAATAGTAGGAAGTCCTTTCCCTAATGGTGTACCAAAATATTATACTAAAATGAGTACAGAAATATTTAATATTATTAATCAGATGGCACAGGGAAAACTTACTCCTGAACAGGCTGCTGACCAGATGGAACAAAAAGTAAATGAATTGGCAAAAGCTAATAGTTAAATATAATAAAAAACAGTTGTTAATGAGTCTGTTTGTATAAGCAGACTCATTGATAAATTATCAAAATATAGGAGGATAGTACTTTATGAAGAGAGATACAAAAGGAATGCTGTTATTATTGCCATGTTTACTATTACTGCTAATTTCAGTAATTTTACCGGTAGTTTTAACTTTTCGTTATAGCTTGAAGTACTACAATTTAACAGAACCTCAAAATGAAAAATTTATATGGTTTGAGAATTACATAAAAATATTCAAAGATCCTCATTTTTACAATGCTTTATATAACAGTGTACTAATTTTAGTAATGGTTATGATTATAGGATTGGTATTTAGTGTAATTACAGGTCTTGTTTTAAATGTAAAATCCAAGATTAATCCTGTGTTGACAGCTCTTGTCATAATTCCATGGGCTATGCCACCTATCGTAAACGGAATTATGTGGAAATTTATATTTTTTCCTGGATACGGATTTATGAATAAGATTTTAATGAATCTGCATTTAATAAAAAATCCAATTTCGTGGACAGATAACAGATATTTATTTCTACTTGTTATTTCCATAGTTGTTTCGTGGAGGATTATTCCTTTTTCTTCGCTTGTAATATTAGCAAATCTTCAGAATATACCTGAAAGCTACTATGATGCAGTAAAGGTTTTTGGAGGGAATAAATTTCAGGAATTTTATTATGTGACATTACCTATGTTATTACCGTCGATAGGGGTCGTCCTTATAAATTTAACAACAACGGCACTTAGCATTTTTGATGAGGTTATAGCAATATCAGGTTATCAGTTTGAAATCCAGACTTTACTTGTCTATAATTATTCGACAACGTTTAATTTTCTGGATTTTGGATATGGAAGTGCAATATCTTATGTTGTAATGATTTTATCAGGGATATTTGGATATTTTTATGTAAGAAATATGGCTTATGAAAAGTAGGAAAGGATTAATTATGAAGGAAACAGGAAAGCATAAACTGATTTATTATATTACCGTATTTTTTATAGTTATTTTTAGTGTTGGTCCTATTTTCTGGTGTTTTCTTATAAGTATAACTCCGGAAGGAGATCTGCTGAAAAATAATTTAAAGATTTTTCCTGAGGTAGTTACTTTTATGAATTATAAAAATTTTCTAACTTTGGGAAGTAAGGAAAGTGATGTACTTATAAATGGACTTTCAAATAGTATGTATCTGGCAGTAATTACAGTGCTTATAGGGATGCCACTGTCTGTTGTTACAGGATATGCCCTTGCGCGTTATAAGATTAAATTTAAAAATTTAATTATCAGTTTTATTCTGATGACAATAGTAATACCTGTATTTACTACTATTATTCCGATTTATTCCTTTTTTATGGAACATTCAATGCTTGATAGTATGTTATGGACATCAGTAATATTTATATCAGCATTTATTCCGCTGAATATATGGATAATTATGAATTATTTTAGGGAACTTCCTGAAGATTTATGGGAAGCGGCGGCGATAGAGGGAGCTAATGAGAGACAGCTATTCTTTCAGATAGGATTGCCATTGGCAAAGCCGATAATCCTTACTTCTTCACTTATAATATTTTTAATGTCATGGAAACAGTACATTATTCCTATGCTGCTGTTATCCTCCCATAATAATAAAGTATTAACTCTTATTATGTCAGAGTTTATGACAAGGGATGCAATTAATTACAGTGTTATAGCAATGTCAGGAATTATTGTGATAATACCTCCGCTATTGGCAAGTATAATATTTAGAAAAAATTTAGTTTCAGGGCTGACAGCTGGTTCAGTAAAGGAATAATACGTAATCAAGGAGAAAAACAATTTTATGAACATATATTTAGAAGAAATTGCTAAAGCAATAGTAGATATGGATGAAGACAATATCATACCGCTAATAGACAAAGCTTTAGATGCAAAAGTCCTTCCGGAAGAAATCTATAATGACGGTTTAAGTAGAGGTATGCTTGATGTTACAAAATTATTTGAAAATAAGGAATATTTTGTATCAGAAGTAATAGTATGTGCAGATACATTAAATGTTGGAGTAAATTATCTGAGGAAAAAGTTTCCTGCAAAACAGGATGCAAAAGGACCTAAAGTTATTATAGGAGTTGTTGAAGGAGATTTACATGAAATAGGAAAAAATATAGTAAAAATAATGTTTGAAGCTGCCGGATTTAAAGTTATTGATATGGGAATCAATGTAAAAGCCGAAGATATAATTGAAAAAACTGAAACTGAAAATCCTGATATAATCTGCCTTTCAACGATGATGACTACCACTAGGGGAAAAATGAAGGATGTAGTGGATCTTGTCAACAGTAAAAATTTTGAACATAGACCTAAAGTAATCATTGGTGGTGGAAGTGTCAGTGCAAAATATGCAAAAGAGATAGGAGCAGATGGATATTCTGCAAATGCAGTTGAAGCAGTTTTGCTTGTGAAAAAGCTCTTGGGAGGGGATTAAATGGATTTCAGGAACATGACATTATTAGAGTATATAAATAGTGAAAACAGATTTTTCTTTCTGCCTGATATGGCAACAAACGGATTAAAATTTTTTGGAGTGAAAAGCTATGATGTGTATACAAGTCCTGAAATGCAGCTGAAGTTGGCAAAACGTATGAATGAAGAGTTTGACTCAGATTTCATATACTCGTTCTGTGACGGTGCGATTTTTTGTGAAACATTAGGACTTGAACTTTTAAAGCCTGATTATGATTTTCCTAGTGTAATGAGTCATCCATTTAGGACAATTGAAGATGTGGAAAAGGCAAAAGTTCCAGATCCTTACAAGGATGGGAGAATGCCTGTAAATTTAAAAAGTCTAGAATTAATTGCAAATTCCATTGATAAACCGCTTTATGTTTCTATACAGGGGCCTTTTACATTGGCGGTTCAAATGGCAGGTGCTACTCATCTGCTGGGAGAGGTAATAAGAAATCCGGAATTTGTAGAAAAAATTCTTGATTTTGCGACAGAAACTGTACTGGAGTATGTTAAAGCTGTACGTAAAGCAGGAGCAATGTATATTTCAATAGCGGAACCAGGAACAGTGACTCTTAGTCCTAAAAATTTTAAGCGTTATGTGGTGCCGAGGGTAAATAAAATATTTGATTCAATAGACTGCTGGAAAGGAATGCATATATGTGGAGATACTTCATTATTTCTGGATTTAATGTTAAGCTGTCATTTGGATGCGGTAAGTCTTGATCAGATAATGGATTATGAAATAGTTGCAAAAAGAATTCCGTCAGATAAAGTTCTCATAGGAAATTTGGATCCTATTGATTTGATTGGTAAAGGAACGGTTGAAGAAATTGAAAAATATACGAAGGAACTTTGTACAAAAATGTTGCCATATAATAATTATTTGTGTGCTTTCGGGTGCAACTGCCTGAATGACACACCTGATGAAAATTTAAGAGCTGCAATAAATACAACTAGAACTTTTAAAAGAAAATGATTCTGAATGTGTGAAAATAAGAATAGAGGTAATTATGATAAAAAGAAGTGAAGTAATAGAAAATGTAAAGGAAAATAGTTCCACAGTTATAAAATTTTTAGGATTTATAAAAAAAACACCACCTCCTATCGTTGTGAGAAAAATTAAAGAAGAACTTGAAAAGTTTGAAGAGTATATAGAAATGGAGTATGACTATAAAATATTTGAAGAAAATGGGAATATATATGCTGATATACTATATACAATAGGAAACAAACTGGAGGGAGTAATTCAGAAATATGTAGACAACGGGGAAGGTATGCGGGCTATGATAATGGATAAAATAGGAGTTGTCACACTGGATGAGATAAAAGAAGGTATAGAAAATGAAATATATTCAAAATATGGTTACAGTGTAACTGCCGAAGGTTATCCGGGAAGTCCGAGATATCCTCTTAGTATACAGAAGGAAATACTGAATAAAATGGAAAATATAAAAAGTATAGAAGTGAATGAGTATTTTCAATTGAATCCTGTAAAATCTGTTGCATTGAGACTGTCTCTTTCTAAAAAAAAAAGTTCTATAACCCCTGCGGAGAATGTGAAATAACTTGTGAAGGTAAAAAAAGTGATGAAGAGGCAGGATATAGATTTTTATTAAATAAAAGTAAAACATACACAAAAGATTTATATAAAAATGCAAAGTTATCTGATGAACTTTTTACAGATAATGTAAAAGATCTTTATATATGGTCGGAAAAATATGAAAAAGAAAATAATGTAAAAGGCCTTTATGAAGAACATTTTAAATGGGTAGACAGTATCCTTGAAATGAAGGTAATAAAACTTGGAAGATTGCAGTTTGAAGTATTGGAAAATATAGATGACTTTAGTAAAGTGTTTGAAGAAACAAAAGATTTTCTTTTTGTAAATGTTCATATAAGGGAAGGAGAAAAACTTACTCCTGAAGAATGTGAAAAATCCTATGATATGGCTATTAATTTCTATAAATCAAGAGAGTATAAATTTTCAACAGTGGTTTTTGTCTGTTACTCGTGGCTTTTAAGTCCAAATTTGAAAAATATTCTTTCTGAAGAAAGTAATATTATCAGATTCCAGGAAAAATATACTTTTTTCTCGTCAAACTTAAACGAAAAAAATCCTCAAATTATAGAAAGAGTTTTTGGAAATAAAAGTGAGAATATTGAAGATTGGGATGAAAACACAAGTCTTCAAAAAAAATTGAAGGAAGAATGGAAAAAGGGAATGAGATTCCCAATGACAAAAGGATATTTTATAAAAAAAATATAAAACAAAAATTTAAGGAGGAAAAAACGTATGTTAAAACAAAGATTAGTAGCAGTAATAATTTTAATTGCCTGTCTATTTGTCGGATGTCAGTCGAAAAAAACTGAAGAAGTTAAAAAGGAAACAACGGAAGGAAAGGAAATAACACTGATGATTCCTGATTGGGGTGCACCTACAGAAGAAATGTTGGCAGAATTTAAAGCAGAAACAGGAATTACAGTTAAGGTATTACCTACTGCGTGGGATGATACAAAAAGTAAGATTTCAATAGCTGCGGCAGGGAAAAAAGCAGCAGCAGACGTAGTTGAAGTTGACTGGTCATGGGTTGGAGAGTTTCAAAATGCCGGATGGCTTGAACCTCTTGAAGTAGATGAAGCAACACAAAAGGATATTCCATCCATTTCATACTTTAAAGTTAATAATGGAATATATGCCGTGCCTTATGCAAATGGGCTAAGATTAGCATATATAAACAAAGAAATGTTATCGAAAGCAGGAATTACAGAATTTCCAAAAACATGGACTGAAATGGAAGCAGTTTTTGATAAACTTAAAGAAAGCAAAGTTATAGAATATCCTATGCTATTCCCTTTAAATGCTGAAGAAAAAACAACAACTTCATTCTTAACTTTGGCATATACAAGAAACAATAAAATTTTCAATGATGATGATACTTTAAATAAGGAAAGTGCACTTGATGCATTGAAACTTATTAAACAGTATGTTGACAAGGGATACATTAATCCAGCAAGTGTTTCTACGCCGGGAATTGATACATTCAGAGGAATAAATAATGCTCAAGGGGCATTCCTAATAGGGCCAACTTCATTCATAACAAGTTCAAACGATCCAAAATCTTCTAAAGTTGTAGGACAGATAACAACAATTCCTGTTCCAGGAATAGACGGGCCTGCTAAACAGACTATTACGTTCACTGAAGCTGTGGGAGTTTCTGCTTACTCAGAAAATAAAGAAGCGGCTAAGAAATTTGTAGAATGGTTCTCAAGACCTGAAACTCAGTTGAAATTAAATAAAGCTATAAACAATACTCCAACAAGAACAAGTGTTATAGAACAAATGGTGAAGGAAGGAATTATAAAAACACCAGGATCTATAGTAGAACAGTCTAAAATAGTTGCATCTCCTTTCCCTAATGGAGTTCCAAGATATTATACTAAAATGAGTACAGAAATATTCAATATTATAAATCAGTTAGGACAAGGAAAACTTACACCTGAGGCTGCTGCAGACCTTATGGAACAAAAAGTAAATGAACTTGTAAAAGCTAATAAATAGAATTTAAAAGAGAATATTTTAAAAGGAAATTATAAAATTAATGTGAAAACTATATTTTTGAATTATTTAGAATTTTACAATGAGTAGAATTCTAATAAATGAAGAAATATAGTTTTTGTATTTTAATTGGATTTATATTTGAAAAATTTTGTAAAAGTGGTAGAATATAATCCTAAAGCTTGAAAAAGTAAAGGAAGGAGCTGAGGATGAAATTCAGAAAGACAGAAAAGAAAGAAGTTTAAAAAATATAAAATGGAGGTGAAACATTGAAAAAATATACTAAAATATTAAATATTCCAATATTGAAAATAATTTTTCTGATAATAATGATGTTCGGTATGAACATATTTTCTGCCAATATGTATAAAGTCCTTTATGTAAGTGACGGAGATACAATTGCAGTAAAAAAGATTGAAAATAATAAAGAAACGGGAAATCTTATAAAAGTCAGATTATATGGAATTGATGCACCTGAGCTGAATCAGGACTACGGATATGCAAGTAAAGAATTTCTTATAAAGCTTATACGTGGAAAAACAGTCAGAATAGAAGGAAATAAAAATGACAGATATGGAAGGCTATTAGGAACAGTTTATTATAATAATGAAAATATAAATGAAAAAATGGTTGCTACCGGAAATGCATGGTGGTATGAAAAATATGATAAAAAAAATACAAAACTTAAACAGCTTCAGGAAAATGCCCGGAAAAATAAACTTGGTCTTTTTGCAAAAAAAGGATATATTGCCCCATGGGAATTTAGAAAAATGAAAAGCAATAAAAAATAAAGATATTAAAAGTTGTAAAACAAAGGTGCTAAAAGCCATAGAAAGAAGGTATTTAAAAATGTCTTTTATTATTCAGTCAAACGTGATAAAATAATATTAAAATGATTTATTGTAAGGAGAAAAAATGTTTATAGATGAAAGCGTAATTACTGTCATTTCAGGAAACGGCGGTGATGGAGCGGCAACCTTCAGAAGGGAAAAATTTGTCCAGTTTGGCGGACCTGACGGAGGAGACGGTGGAAAAGGTGGAGATGTAGTTTTTATTGCAGATCCGAATATAAATACACTTGTAGATTTTAAGAGCAGCAAAAAGTTTCAGGCAGGAAACGGAGAAAAGGGAAGTGCTGCACGTTGTAAAGGTAAATCAGGAGAAGATTTGATAATAAGAGTTCCTGTAGGTACCATGATAAGAGATTTTGAGACAAAAAAACTTTTACTTGATTTGGATAATCCAAATGAAAGAGTTGTATTTTTAAAAGGTGGAGACGGAGGAAGAGGAAATATACACTTTAAGTCTTCTGTAAGAAAAGCACCAAGAATTGCCGAAAGTGGTAGGGAAGGTGCAGAACTGAAAATAAAACTGGAACTGAAACTGCTTGCAGATGTGGCACTTGTAGGTTATCCAAGTGTTGGAAAATCCAGTTTTATTAATAAAGTGTCGGCGGCAAATTCAAAGGTTGCAAGCTATCACTTTACAACTCTTAAGCCTAAACTTGGTGTAGTCAGAATGGGAGATGAAGAAAGCTTTGTAATAGCAGATGTTCCAGGACTGATAGAAGGAGCACACGAAGGTGTAGGTCTGGGAGATAGATTTTTAAAGCATATAGAAAGATGTAAACTGATAATTCACATTGTTGATATATCTGGAATAGACGGAAGGGAGCCTGAAGAAGATTTTCTGAAGATTAACAAGGAGCTCAGAAATTACAGTGAAAAACTGTCAAATAAAAAACAGATAGTGGTTGCAAATAAGATAGATATGCTTTATGATGAAGAAAAATATGATAAATTTGAAAAGTTTATAAAGGAACAGGGAATAGAATATGTATATCCTATTTCAGTAATTGCAAATGAAGGAATAAAACCTGTTCTGAAAAAGGCATGGGAACTTATCCAGGAAATTCCTCGTGAAGAACTGGAAGAAGAATATTCAGTTGAAGAACTGCTAAGGGAAAACAGTAAAAAAGAACCTTGGATTATAAAGAAACTGGAAGAACATGTATTTGAAGTGGATGGAAGAATAGTCGATGATGTCCTTAAAAAATATGTCTTTACTGGAGATGACGGTATTATAAACTTCCTGCAGATGATGAGAAATTTGGGAATGGAAGTGGAACTGGAAAATGCCGGAGTGGAAGAGGGAGACTTAATAATAATAGCAGGATACGAATTTGAATATGTCATCTAATTTAAAAGGCCTTGTAATAAGTGGGCCTACCGGTGTCGGAAAAACGGATATGTCGATAAAGCTGGCAAAATTACTTGACAGTGAGATTATTTCAGCAGATTCTTCGCAAATTTATAGATATATGGATATAGGTACTGCAAAAATAACAAATGAGGAAATGCAGGGAATAAAGCATTATCAGCTTGATATTGCAGATCCTGGAGAAGACTATTCTGTGGGAGATTTTGAAATACAGGTAAACAGTATTCTTAAAGATAAGGAAAAAAATCAGGAAAATATTCTTCTTGTGGGAGGTACAGGACTTTATATAAAAGTCATAACTGACGGTTTTTCAAATCTTCCTTCAAAGGATGAAAAGCTAAGAAATGAACTTGAAGGAAAATCGTTAGAAGAACTTAGGGAAATGCTGGAAAAACTTGATGAAAAGGCATACGGAGAGATAGATATCTGTAATAAATTAAGGCTTGTGAGGGCAATTGAAGTGTGTATTCTTACAGGCGGGAAATTCAGTGAGCTGAAAACTGAAAATGTGAAGAATAATAATTACAGGTTTATGAAGGTGTTCCTCACAAGAAACAGGGAAGAAATTTATGACAGGATAAACAGAAGAGTGGACATCATGATTTCTCAGGGACTGGAATCTGAAGCAAGAAAAATATATGAAAGATATAAAAATTTACGTTATAAAATAGCTTCCATAGGATATAAGGAATTTTTTAAATATTTTGACGGAGAAAATTCTTTAGATGAAACAATAGAGGAAATAAAAAGGGAAAGCAGGAGATACGCTAAAAGGCAGATGACATGGTTCAGAAAGGAAAAGGACTATATCATTTATAATTTGTCTGAACAAAGTGAAAATGAAGTTATAAAAGATATAATTGAGAGATGGAATAAATTTTAGAAAATATAGAAATAGGAGATGAAAGATGAAAAGATTATTGGAATATATGTCTGAAGACAGAATAATAATTGATTTGAAGTCTAGGGAAAAGGAAGAAGTTTTTGAAGAAATGGCACCTCTTTTTGTAGCTGGCAATGTAATAGATGCTGACGAGCTGGATGAATTTATTGAAGGGTTGAAGGAAAGGGAAAAACTTACTGCAACGGGGATGCAGGACGGTATAGCGGTTCCTCATGCAAAATCTCCAAGTGTTCATAAAATTGCATTGGCATTGGGAATTTCAAAAGAAGGGGTAAACTTTGAAAGCATGGACGGACAGCCTTCAAAATATATATTTATGATAGCGGCACCAAAAGGGACAAAAGAAGAACATCTGGATCTCCTTGCGATGATTTCAGAACTTTCTTATTCGGAAGAAGTTCTGGAAAAACTGTCGCAGGCACAGACAAAGTCAGAAGTACTTGAAATACTGGAAAATTTTGAGGAGGAATAGTATGGTAAGAAAAATAAATCACCAGAATAAGAATAAGGAAAAGAAATTGCTGGAAAAGGAAGAAAAGAAAAAGGCACAGGAAGAAAAAAAAGAAGAAGAAAAACCGTTTTTCAACTGGAAATCAATGCTTGTTGTCCTTGCGGGAGCAACTTTTGCAGTGACACTGTTTCCTTTTATGCTTTCATTCATAGGAGTTCCCGTACATATAGGTTCTGTTATTGGAAATACTTTTATAACAAGCTTTGCATGTGCATGGACAAGATTCTTTGTAGATAATAAAAAAGGATTTTGCAAGGAATTCTGGCAGCAATATGCAGTTTTTGCGATTATTTTTGGATGTATTTCGTACTTCCTGATTTATAGAAGAGCAGTAAAATAAAATATGACAGGAGAGGATAAAAATGAAAAAAACTATGGTTGTGTTGGCTCATCCGGATATGGAGAATTCAGCAGTGAATAAAAAATGGATAAAAGAACTCCAAAAATGCAGTGATAAAATTCTTATCCATGATCTTCATAAGGAATATCCTAATTGTATTTTTAATGTTGACAAAGAACATGAACTTCTGGAAAATGTTGATAATGTTATTTTTCAATTTCCATTATACTGGTACAGCAGTCCTCCAATATTGAAAAAATGGCTTGATGATGTTCTTGTATATGGATGGGCCTATGGAGATGATGAAACGGCTAATTATAAAATGAAGGGTAAAAAAATAGGAATCGCAGTTACTGTAGGAGGACCGGAAGAAGGTTATTCAAAAAATGGAAGTATCGGATTTTCAATAAATGAAGTGCTGATTCCTTTTAAGGCAACAATAAAATACATAGGTGGAATTGAACTTCCAAGTTTTATTTTTTATGATGCTGTTCCTGAAATTGGTAATGAAAAAATAAATGAAAGTGCAAAAAAATATTCAGATTATGTATTAAATCTTTAATTTGAAATAGAACAGGAAAAAAATACGTACAGTAAAACTTAAGAATAAAATTAAAAAGTTTACGGGTACGTATTTTTTATTGAAAATTGTTTATTTTAGTTATTATTTGATTACTTTTCTATAAGTTACAAGCAACGGATTCCAAACGCTTGCATTTGTTGGAGAGTAAGCAAAGTCTATTTCAATGAATTTTTCAATTGGTGTTTCAAGAGTAATGACAATTGCTATCTGGTCTATAAACTGGGCAACTGCTTCTTTACCAACCATTGCTCCTCCAAGAAGAACTTTTTTATCCTTATCATAAATAATTTCAGTTTTTATAGGGAAAGAATCCTTAAATCCTGAGTTTTTATACATTGCCCTCATTTCAATCTTTTCAGCATTATATCCTAATGATTGTGCTTCTTCAAGTGAAAGTCCTGTCTGTGCAAGCTTAATATCATAGAAAGAAGTTGCAAAGGATCTGAGCAGCCCCTTCCAGCTTATATTCTGTCCTGAAAGATACTTTGCAAGCAGCATTCCATGCTTATTTGCCACATCTCCAAAAGGTGCATAAAGATTTCTGTCTGTATGATAGAATTTGTTGAAAATACAGTCTCCCACAGCATAAACATCAGGAAGATTTGTTTCAAATTTATCATTAACAACTATTTTTCCATTTTCTGTTTTTAATTCAGAAGAAATAAAATCTATATTAGGAGTAATTCCAATACTGAATAGTGCAATATCAAAATCCAGCTTTTCTCCATTGTCAAGCTGTACAGCTTTTGCAATATTATTTTCAGAAACAATTTCATTTACTCCGGAATTAAGTTTTAAGGCAATTCCATGTTTTTCAATACTTTCATAAATTTCAGATTTTAAGTTTTCAGAAACAGTAGGGAATATTTTGTCAGATTTTTCAACAATTGTAACTTCCATACCTTTTCTGTTAAATGCTTCGGCAGTTTCAAGCCCAATAAATCCTGCTCCTACAACGACAGCTTTTTTAATTTTATCCTTATTGTCGTTAATATATTCTTTTATTTTTACTGCATGTTCTGCATGTGAAAGAGTAAATACATTTTCAAGATTTTCAGAATATCCGTTAATATTTGGAACAAAAGACTTTGCTCCGACAGCAATGACAAGTTTATCATATTCAAATATTCCGTTTATGTCATTGCCTTCTATATTTAAAGTTTTATTTTTAAAATCTATATCTGTAACTTTGTGTAATGTTTTAACATTAACTCCTCTCTTTATAAAATCTTCAGGAGTTCCCAGCACAACATCATTAAATGACAGTTCATCTGCTATATAGTATGGTGTAGGACAGCCTGCCCACGCCACATATTGAGATTTTTCAAATACAAAAACCTCATCATTAGGATTTGCTTTTTTATATTGAGTGGAGAACATCATTCCAGCAGCTCCACCGCCTATTACTGCTATTTTCATTTACTTACCTGCTTTCTGTTAAATTAATTTATTTCTGTTTTGTCAAGCTGTTAAACAGATATCTCAATCTGCTTGCAACCATTTTTATTCCAACTTTGTTGTCTTTTCCTCTAGGAATAATTACATCGGCATATCTTTTAGAAGGTTCCACAAATTCTAGGTGCATAGGTTTTACAGTGTTAATATACTGATTCTTTACACTTTCAAAGCTTCTTGCACGCTCCTTCATGTCACGTTCCATTCTACGTAAGAGTCTTTCATCATCATCAGTGTCAATAAAGATTTTTGCATCAAAAAGGTCTCTTATTTTTGGTATAGCAAGAATTAAAATTCCTTCAACTATTATCAAATTAGCCGGTTCAATATGCACCGTTTCATCAATTCTGTTATGAGTCTGGAAATCATATATCGGTTTTTCAATAGAATGTCCTGCCTTCAGGGAAAGTATGTGTTCTTCCAGTAAATCAAAATCTATTGAGTCCGGATGGTCATAATTTAATAAAGTTCTCTCTTCATAAGTTAAATGATCATTTCTTCTGTAATAAAAATCTTGTTCCAGCAGAATGGAATGAATGTTCGATTTTTTTAAATCTTCTATTATAGCTTTTGTAACGCTTGTCTTTCCTGAACCTGTTCCTCCCGCAATTCCTACAATTATCGTCTGATAATCCATTTGAATACCTCCTATTGATATAATTAAGTATATAATAGACGGAGTAAATTTTCAAGAGGTTTTTGAAAAACATTAAAAATAAGAAAAGTTCCTCTCTGAAGTATTAATATTACTAACATAGAAGATAATACAGGCTAAATAACTATCAAATTTGTAAAAAAATAGTAAGAAAAGATAATAAAAATAAAAAAATTAATGGCAAAAAACAAAAAAAAGAGTATAATTATAGTATTAACTATGAAAAATAATTGAAAGGGAAGTGAAGTTTATGCAAAATAAGACAAATGAAGATATGAAAAAAATAAGGGAGATTCTTGAAAACAGGGGAGCATTAGACCATGCGATAACACTATTGAGCTGGGATCTTGAAACAGAAGCACCTTTCCTTGCGGCTGAAAAAATATCAAAGACATTGGGTTATTTGATAGGGGAAAGCTATTCAATGATTATAAATGATGAATTTAAGAAAATGGTATATGGAATAAATACTGAAGAATTGTCAGAGATAGATAGAAAAATTATAGAAGAAGTGAAAAAGGAATCATTTGAAAAAATGGAAAAAATTCCTAAAGATGAGTTTCAGAAATATTCGGAACTGAGGGTATTATCTGTAAGAAAATGGGAAGAAGCAAAGAAAACAAATGATTACAACATATTCAAGGATTATCTGAAACAGATGATAGAGTTTACTAAAAAATTTATAAAATATAGAGGGTATACAGGAAATCCTTACAATACATTGCTTGATGACTATGAACCTGAAGTAGCGGTGGAAGAACTAAATCAGTTTTTCGATAAAATAAAAAATGAATTATCACCTTTTATAAAAAAAGTTACTGAAAAGGAAAGAAGTTCAGAAGAATTGGAATTAATTGCGAAATTCAAAAAAATGAATTTTGATGTTCAGAAACAGGAGGAATTTTCAAAATATGTACTGGATATTATAAAATTCAGTTTTGATAAGGGAGTGCTTAAGGAAAGTGAACATCCTTTCACAACTGAATTTAATAATAAGGATGTAAGAATTACTACCCACTATTATGAGGATAATATTTTAAGTTCAATATATTCAACAATTCATGAAGGAGGACATGCCCTTTATGAACAGCATATAAGTGATGAAATAACTGATACTGTACTCGGTGGTGGAGTTTCAATGGGAATACACGAATCCCAGTCAAGAATTTTTGAAAATATGTTTGGAAGAAGTAGGGAGTTTATTAGATTTATTTATCCAAAAATGGATGAACTGTTTAATCTTTCAGAAAATGGTATAGGTAAGGAGGAACTTTACAAACTGGCAAATGCAGTTGAAAGACAGTTTATAAGAACAGAATCCGATGAACTTACTTATCCTATACACATATTGATAAGATATGAACTTGAAAAGGAAATTTTCAGCAACCTCGATGAAGAAATAGACGTAGATGCACTTGCTGCAAAATGGGCAGACAAATATGAGGAATATCTTGGAATAAGACCTGCAAATTATACAGAAGGAATACTGCAGGATGTACACTGGGCAGAGGGACTGTTTGGTTATTTCCCTTCATATGCATTGGGAACTGCCTATGCGGCTCAGATATATGATGCTATAAATAAAAAAGTCAATATAAAAGAAGAAATGAAAAAAGGTGATTTCAGCCAGATAAATGAAATACTGAAGGAAAGTATTCATAAATACGGTAAAATGAAAACTCCTAAGGAAATAATAAAAGATATGACAGGAAAAGACTTTGATTCACAATATTATATAGACTACTTGGAAGGTAAGTTCTCTGAAATTTACGATCTTGATAAATAAAAGTCTGGATATAAGGCTGTATATATTAACAGCAACTGATAAAAATAAACGAAATTCAATATGAAAAGACTATGAAAGGAGGAATGGGTTTCTCAGAAATTATGATTTCATCAATATAAAAGTACAGAATTTTATTTGGGAAACACATAATATTAATGATAGAAATTCAGGATGAAATGAAATTAATGCAGGAAAAATTTGAAGATATGGAAGTAAAAAGTTTTGCAAGGGAGGTTATTGAATTTATTGATGAATGCCCAAGCACATATCATGTAGCTAAAAATTGTTCGGAAATTTTGGAGGAAAATGGGTTTGAAAGGCTTATACCTCAGGAAAAATGGAACTTAAAAAAAGGCGGGAAATATTATGTGAAGAAATCAAATTCCACAGTAGTGGCATTTACACTTGGAACAGATATAAATTTAAAAAAGGGATTTAAAATATTCGGTTCACACACTGATTCGCCTGGATTCAGAATAAAGCCAAATCCTGAAATGGTAACGGAAAATATATTGAGATTAAATACAGAAGTATATGGAGGGCCTATTTTAAGTACATGGTTTGATAGACCGCTTTCAATAGCTGGAAGAGTTGTGGTGAAAAGCGACAATATATTCCTGCCTAAAACTATAAGAGTGAAAATCGAAGAACCTCTAATGGTTATACCTAACCTTGCTATTCATCAGAACAGGGAAGTAAATAATGGAGTGAAGATAGACAAACAGGCGGATACACTGCCTGTGCTAAGTCTTATAAATGATAAGCTTGAAAAAGATGACTATTTATTGAAACTGATAGCTGAAAAAATGAAGTTAAAAAAGGAAGATATACTTGATTTTGATTTGTATGTGTATTCAATCGAAAAAGGATGTCTTGCTGGGGCAAATGAGGAATTTATATCAGCTCCAAAAATAGATAACCTTGCTTCTGTATATGCGGGACTTTTAGGACTTGTGGAAGCTGAAGATGTACACGACCAGATAAATGTATTTGTAGGATTTGATAATGAAGAAATTGGAAGTGCAACAAAACAGGGGGCAGATTCAAATTATTTATTAAATACATTGGAAAGAATAGTATGCGAACTTGGATATGGAAGAGGGGAATTCCTGCAAATGCTGAACTGTTCATTCCTTCTGTCGGCAGACGGTGCACACGCGGCACATCCGGCACACATGAATAAGACAGACCCTACAAGCAGAGGAAGAATAAATGAAGGAATATCAATAAAAATAAGTGCCAACCAGAGTTATACATCAGACGGATTTTCAATAGCAGTAGTTAAACAGATTATAGAAGGAACTGATATAAAAATACAGCCTTTTGTAAATCAGTCAAATGAAAGGGGAGGAAGCACGATAGGGCCTATTTCCTCAACTCACCTGGATATAGATGCGGTAGACCTTGGAGTACCTATGCTTGCAATGCACTCAGTAAGGGAACTTTGTGGAATATATGATGTATTCTATTTGAAAGAACTGGCAAAAGAATTTTTTAATAAAAATTAGGGAAAAGTAGATACTTTTAAAAAGCATAAAATAGTAAAATAATATGGAAATGGAGGGTAAGCTATGAAAAATCCGGATAAAAAACTTGTACTTTCAAATGGAGTGGAAATTCCTATTTTAGGATTTGGAACATATAAGATAGAAGATGATGAAATAGCTGTAAATTCAGTCAGGGAAGCTATAAAAACCGGATATAGGCACATAGATACTGCATCCTTTTACAAAAATGAAGAAAATGTAGGAACTGGAATAAGGGAAGGACTGAAACTAACAGGACTAGAAAGAAAAGATATATTTGTAACAACGAAGGTGTGGAATACTGAGCAGGGGTATGAAAATACCCTCCGAGCCTTTGATAATTCAATGAAAAAGCTGAATATGGACAATGTGGATTTATATCTGATTCACTGGCCTGTTACAAAAGATTATGTAGATACGTGGCAAAACAGGATAAAGGAAACATGGAGAGCTATGGAAAAACTTTATAAGGAAGGGAAAATAAAAGCCATAGGAGTGAGTAATTTTCTTGTGCATCATCTGGAAGAACTGATGTCTGACTGCGAGATAAAACCAATGGTAGATCAGATAGAATTCCATCCCGGTCATAACCAGAAGGAAACTGTTGAATTTTGTAAAAAGCATGGAATAATAGTGGAAGCATGGAGCCCTTTAGGTCGTGGAGTAATTCTTGAAAATGAATTTTTATCAGAAGTAGCACAAAAATACAATAAAACAATAGCCCAGATATGTCTCAGATGGATTATTCAGCAGGAGGTAGTGGCATTGCCAAAATCAGTAACACCTGAAAGAATAAAAAGTAATTTTGAAGTGTTTAATTTTGAACTTTCTGAAGAAGATATGGATAGAATAACAAATATGGGACCTGCAGGATATACAGGTTCAGATCCTAATTTAGGAAGATATTAAAAAAGTGAAAGAGGAATAAAATGAAAATATATTTTGAACTGTTCTGGATATTCTTTAAGATAGGTAGTTTTACCCTTGGAGGAGGGTATGCTATGGTTCCACTTATTCAGACTGAAATTGTTGAGAAAAAGAAATGGATTGAGAAGGAGGAGTTTATAAATCTTCTGGCTTTGGCTCAGTCTTCTCCTGGGGCGTTGGCAATAAATATGGCAGTGTTTGTAGGATTTAAAATTAAGAAATATTTAGGAATGATAGCGACTGTACTTGGAGCGGCATTACCGGCATTTTTGATTATATGGCTGTTGGCGACACTGTTTCAGAATTTTCAGAACAATCCTTATGTCATTAAAGCCTTCAAGGCAATAAGACCAATGGTTGTTGCACTTATTGGAGGAAGTGTCTATACAATAGGAAAACAAGCAAAAATAAATAAATTTACATTGATTATTGTTCTGGCAATAGCGGTTCTCGTTTCACAGTTTAAGTTTCCACCTATAATGGTTATAATAGTGGGAGCAATAGCAGGAAATATCTGGATGATGAACAGAAAGGGGGCTGAATAATGGCAGAATTATGGGCTTTATTTGTGGTATTCTTTAAAATAGGGCTTTTTAGCTTCGGAGGAGGATATGCGATACTTCCACTTATACAGAAGGAAGTTGTAGAATCACATAAATGGATAAGTGTAACCCAGTTTACAGACATAGTGGCAGTTTCACAGGTAACGCCGGGACCGATAGCAATAAATTCTTCCACTTATGTGGGATATCTTGTAACAGGGAATGTAGTAGGTGCAACAGTGGCGACAGTGGGATTAGTATTACCTTCTGTCATAGTAATGACCCTTTTTAGTATATTTTTCCTGAAATTTAAGGATAACAAGTATATAAGCAATGCATTTACAGGATTGAGGGTAGTTGTCGTAGGACTTATTCTTTCAGCAACGATATTGCTTATGGATAAGGATAATTTTATAGATTATAAAAGTTTTATAATATTTGGAGCTGCATTGCTGCTGTTTCTGAAATGGAAGGTAAATGCCATATGGCTGACAATAGGAGCTGCAATAATTGGAATATTAATATATTAAAATAGTGAAAATATAAAAAATATTTTTCATATTTTTATATAAAATTTTAAAATAATGTGATATAATCAAATAAGTTTGTATTTTACAAACTTATTTTTAAGTTAAAAAATTAATATAGTTGGGAGTTGAAAGGAGAAGACATTGAAAAAAAATCTTGAAATCAAAAACGTAGGGAAAACCTTCGGAAAAGACGAAATTCTAAAAAATATCAACATTGAAATAAAAAAAGGAGAGTTTTTTTCATTGCTGGGACCGTCAGGTTGCGGTAAGACGACATTGCTGAGAATGATTGCCGGGTTTATAAGGCCGGATAAAGGGTCTATTTCCATAAATGGAGAAGTTATAGATCATCTGAAGCCTAATGAAAGGAACGTAAATACTGTTTTCCAGAACTATGCACTGTTTCCGAATATGACAGTATTTGAAAATGTGGCATTTCCTTTGAAAATAAAAAAAGTTGCAAAGGAAGAGATAGAAAAGGAAGTGTTGAAATATCTTGAATTGGTAGGATTACAGGAACATAAGGATAAAATGCCTTCCAGCTTATCGGGAGGACAGAAACAGAGAGTTTCTATAGCTAGGGCGCTAATCAGCAAACCGGATGTACTACTGCTGGACGAACCGCTTTCAGCCCTTGATGCAAAATTAAGACAGAAATTATTAATTGAACTGGATACTATACATGACGAAGTTGGAATAACATTCGTATTTGTAACTCACGATCAGGAAGAAGCATTAAGTGTTTCTGACAGAATAGCAGTTATGAGTAAAGGGGAAGTTCTTCAGATAGGAACTCCAAACGAAATATATGAAATGCCTGCAAATGGATTTGTGGCAGATTTTATTGGAGAAACAAATTTCATTGAAGGAAAAGTTATTGAAGTACATGACAAATATGGATATGCCGAAAATGATGAAATTGGAAGATTTAAAATAGAGCTTGATAAACCTGTAAAAGTGGGAGATAACGTAAAGCTTACACTCAGACCGGAAAAAATAAAGGTAGACACTGAGCCAAGATATACAGATAACGACAACTACAAAGTAATAAAAGGAACTGTAGACGAAGTTATTTATACTGGGTTCCAGAGTAAATTATTTATAAAAGTTGATGGAATGAATAAACTGATAAAAGTTTATGATCAGCATAGAAACTTCCTTACTGAGGAAGAACTTTTCGAATGGAAAGAAAAAGTTTATTTTTACTGGCATTATGAAGATGCTTATTTAGTGGAGGTGAACTGATATTGGCAAAGAAAAAAATAAAAAAAATAAATGAAAATGGACCTTTAAAATGGTTATATTATCTGCCGATCAGTTTATGGATGACACTGTTTTTCGGAATACCAACACTTATAATAATAATCTTCAGTTTTCTGAAAAAAGGTTCCTACGGTGGAATTGCAATGCCAATAAAACAGACATTGGATGCTTACAAACTGCTGTTTACTTCAAGCGATATTTTAAAAATATCTGTTAAAACAATAAATATATCATTTTGGATAACTGCTATAACTTTATTTTTGGCACTGCCTGTTGCCTACTACATTTCAAGATCAAAGTATAAGAATTTGTGGTTGCTGCTTATAGTAATTCCTTTCTGGACTAATTTTCTTGTGAGAATTTTTTCCTTCATAGCAATACTTGGAAATAAAGGGATTGTAAACCATTTTCTTATGAAAATATTTGGAATGAAAGAGCCACTGGCACTTTTATATAACAGAAATGCAGTAATAATAATAAGTGTATATGTATTTTTACCTTATGCGATATTACCTCTGTATTCGGCAATTGAAAAATTTGATTTTTCATTGCTTGATGCTGCAAGTGACTTAGGAGCAAATAAGTTTCAGGCTCTAGTTAGGGTTTTCCTTCCTGGGATAAAATCAGGAATGGTTACTGCAACAATATTTACTCTTGTTCCGGCAATAGGTTCATATGCTGTTCCTGACCTTGTAGGAGGAACAGATGGAGTAATGCTTGGAAATATTATTGCAAACAGAATGTTTCAGCTTAGGGACTGGCCTACAGCTTCAGCAATTTCAACAGTTTTCATAGTAATAACAACTTTTGGAGTATGGCTGTCAATGAAAATGGAAAAGGAGGAAGAATAATGAATGAAAAAAGAAGAATTTCACTGTTGTTTTTCGTACTTGTAATGATATTTTTCTATTTGCCTATAGTGATGCTTGTAACATTATCGTTTAATAATTCAAAAAGCTTTTTATGGACAGGTTTTTCGCTGAAATGGTATATAGAACTGTTTACAAGCTCCCCTGATTTGTGGCAAGCTTTCGGAAGAAGTATTCTTATAGGTTTGACATCATCAGTATTTTCAGTGTTTATAGCAACATTTGGAGCAATAGGAATAAAATGGTACAATTCCAGATTAAAAAATTATGTAAAGTTCCTGAATTATATACCACTTATACTACCTGACCTTATAATAGGGGTGGCACTGCTTATATTTTTTAACATGCAGATAGGGGCATATCATGGAGTGGAACTTGGAATGAAGACTATATTCATAGCTCATACTACATTTAATATTCCGTTTTCATTGTTTATAATAATGGCAAGACTGGATGAATTTGATTATTCAATAGTTGAAGCTGCAAGAGATTTGGGAGCAAATGAATTTCAGACTTTGCTTAAGGTAATACTACCTTCCATGATGCCGGGGATAATATCAGCATTTCTGATGGCAATGACTTTGTCGCTGGATGACTTTGTAATTACAAGCTTTGTTACAGGAACAAATTCAAATACATTGCCGGTTCAGATATATTCAATGATTAAATTTGGAGTTTCCCCTGTAATAAATGCATTATCGACTATATTAATAATAGGGACTATTATTTTATCCCTGTCGAGTAGAAAATTACAGAAATATATGCTTAATTAAGATAGGAAAATTTGATAGAAATACAGGTATAGGAAAATAAAAAAAACAATATTCAAAAATAAATGAGCAGAAATTTTAAAAATATGATATAATAAGATGTATTAAATTTATTAATAGCTATGATATATCAAAATTATAATATATAATAAAGATATTTACACAGAATATCAGATACGTAAAACGCAAGATGTAAAGGATGGTAAAAAAAGAAATGCAAAAATTTGAAGATTTCGGATTAAGTATTGAAGTACTTGATGCGTTAGAAAAAAAAGGATTTGAAGAGCCAAGTGATATACAGAAATTAGTTATACCCGAATTATTAAAGGAAAGAACACACCTTATAGGACAGGCACAGACAGGGACAGGAAAAACTGCCGCTTTTGGGATACCGATACTGGAAACAGTTGAAGCTGACAAAACGGTAAAAGCTCTGATACTGACACCTACAAGGGAACTGGCAAACCAGGTTGCAGATGAAATTTACTCTTTAAAGGGTAAGAAGGACATCAGGGTTCTGGCTGTATATGGAGGAGCTTCCATAGAAAATCAGATAAAGAAACTTAAATCAGGAGTGGACATTGTAGTTGGAACTCCTGGAAGAGTAATGGATCTGATGAGAAAAAAAGTATTAAAAGTAAATAATCTTGACTATTTTGTCCTTGATGAAGCTGATGAAATGCTTAATATGGGATTCTTAGAAGATATTGAACTTATACTTGAAGAAACAAATGATGAAAAGAAAATGCTATTTTTCTCAGCTACAATGCCTAAAGCAATAATGGACATTGCTAAGAAGTTTATGGATGATTATAAGCTTTTAAAGGTTAAAAAACAGGAACTGACAACAGACCTGACAGAACAGATTTATTATGAAGTTAAGCAGGAAGACAAGTTTGAAGCACTTTGCAGAGTTTTGGACTATACTCAGGATTTTTATGGAATCGTTTTCTGCCGTACAAAATCTGAAGTAGATGATGTTACAAATAGACTTAAGGCAAGAAACTACGATGCAGAATGTATTCATGGAGATATAACTCAGGGATTAAGACAGAAAGCTCTTGACCTTTTCAAGAAAAAAGTACTTACAATACTTGTGGCGACAGACGTTGCAGCAAGAGGAATAGACGTAAGTAATCTTACACATGTTATAAACTATGCTATACCTCAGGAAGCAGAATCTTACGTTCATAGAATAGGAAGAACTGGAAGAGCTGGACATAAAGGAATAGCAATAACATTTGTAACGCCTAGGGAAGCGAGAACTCTGGCTCAGATAAAGAGAGTTACAAAAACTGACATTAAAAGGGAATCAATACCTAATGTAAGTGAAATAATAGAAGCAAAGAAAGAAGCTTTAATTGCTTATATTGATGAAATAATAAAAGAAGAAGATTACACAAGCTATGAAAGTTTTGCAGACAAACTGCTTGAAGAAAGAGATGCAAGACAGGTTGTTTCTTCGATTTTAAGACACTTCTATGAGGATGAATTCCTGCCTGAAAGTTATGGAGAAATACAGGATGTTAAAGTGAAAATTGAAGATAAGACAAGACTTTTCATTGCACTTGGAAGCAAGGACGGATACAATCCTGGAAGACTGCTTGACCTGTTAAATAAAAAGGCAAAAACTCCTGGAAGAAAAGTTAAGGACATTAAGATAATGGATAAATATTCATTTATAACTGTACCTTTACAGGAAGCTGAATTTATCATGAGAGCACTGAACTCTAAAAAGGACTCAAAACCACTAGTTGAAAAGGCAACTGGAGGAGCATCCGGTGGAGGATCTTCAGAAGGTAAAAAAAGAGGAAGAAGATCAGAAAAGGATTCTAAAAAGAAAAAATCCGGTGAAAAGGAAAAATCTCCAAGAAGATCTAAAAAATCAGATGATAAAAAGTCTTCTTCAAAATCTAAGGAAAAAAAATCAAAAGATAAGTCAAGAAAGTCAGATAAATCATCTGGAAGAAGTAAAAAGAAATAAATGACACTTAGATAGTAACATATGAAAGGCAAAAAAGTATGAAAATTAAGAAAAAAATGGTAAATAAAAAATAAGGCTTACTTTATTGAAAGGGGCTGTTTTAAAGGTAAAAAGGATTTTAAAATTTTTGCTTTTGGAACAGCTCCTTTATTACAATTTGTCTATTGACAAAAATAAGAAAAAATAATATCATATACTAAAAATGACTAATTAGTCACTTATTATAGATTGAGAAAAGTGGAGAGGTGAAAAATGTACAAAACTATACTTCTTGATATCGATAATACTCTATTTGACTATCCAAAGGCTGAAAAATACGCAATAAAGGCCACATTTGAGGACTTTGATTTTTTCAGAAATAGAAGTAAAAGTGAATTTGAAGAAATAAAAAAGGAATACAAGGTTATCAATGATTTATTATGGGAAAAGCTGGAAAAAGGGGAAATTACAAGTGCAGAATTAAAAGTCAAAAGATTTAGAATGCTGTTTGAAAAAGCAAATTTGAATTACAATCCTGAGGAATTCAGTAAACAATATCTGAAACGTCTTGGAGAAGGAGCATTTCTTCTTGATGAGGCTGAAGAGGTGTGTAAATACCTGTATGGAAAATATAGACTTGGAATAGTGACAAATGGAATGAAGGAAGTGCAGTATTCAAGGGTTGGAAAATCTTCAGTAGGAAAGTATATAGATAAAATAATAATTTCAGAAGAAGTAGGAATAAGTAAGCCAAGTGCAGGAATTTTTGAATATGCCCTGAAGGAACTTGGAACTAAAGATAAAAAAGAAGCTATAATGATAGGGGATTCCCTGTCGGCAGATATTCAGGGGGGAATTAATTTTGGAATAGATACTTGCTGGGTAAATCTGAAAAATGATGTTCCAAATGATAAAATAAAGCCAAAATACGTTGTCACAAAATTGAAAGAAATATGTGAAATTTTATAGAAGGCAGGTAAAATATGGATAAAATAAGAAAAATAATATATATGGTATTTTTATTTGTTTTAATTGGAAATAATGTATTTACACAGGAAGACAAGCGAATAGGGGTTGTTCTCAGCGGAGGAACAGCAAGAGGACTGGCACATATAGGAGTACTGAAGGTACTGGAGGAAGAGAAAGTACCTGTGGAATATGTAACGGGAACAAGTATGGGAAGTATTATTGGAGGGCTTTACAGCATAGGGTATACTCCTGATGAAATAGAAAAAATTGCATCAGAAATGGACTGGATAGGTCTTTTTAATGACAGTATAGAAAGAAAGAACAAGGGAATATCGAGAAATCTGATAGAAGACAGGAATACAATGGTACTTCCTATGGAAAAGTTCATACCGAAAATTCCTTCGGGGGCAGTTGGAGGAAAAAGTGCCAGTGAAAAGCTGAATGATTTATTTTTTGGTGTAATGGAAGTAAATGATTTTAAAAAATTTCCTAAAAAATTTGCACTTGTGGCAACAGATCTGAATACAGGAGAAGGAGTTATGATAGATAGAGGTTCAATTGCAACTGCCGTAAGATCAAGTCTTTCACTACCGTCAGTTTTTAATCCGGTGCAGGATGGAGAAAGACTTTATGTGGACGGAGGGGTTGTAAGAAATCTCCCGGTTCAGGATGTGAAGGTGCTGGGTGCAGATTATACAATAGGAATAAACGTAGGAGAAGGTTTTTCTAAAAGAGATCCTGAAAAACTTAATATAGCCGGAGTAATATCTGACTCAATGACAATAGCAGGGAGACAGGAAGTCGAAAGACAGATAAGAATGCTTGATTTATACATGACACCAAACCTTGAAAAAATAGAATCATATGATTTTGGGAAAGTGAAAGAAATAATAGCTGCCGGAGAAAAGGTGGCAAGGGATAATATAGAAAGCATAAGGAAGTTAAGTGACCCTGAAAAATTTGCAGAACTGGAAGAAAAAAGACGTGAATTCAGAAAAACATGGAAAGACGAATATGATATAAAGCATGTTGAAATCAGAGGAAATAAGAAATATGAAAGCAAATATTTTAATAAATATCTTCCAAAAAATTTAGGAATGATGAAAAAAAGTGACATGGAAAAAATTGTTGATGAACTGTATGGAAATGGAGATTTTTCCACTGTCTACTATGAAGTGAAAAATAACGATACTTTAGTAATAAATGTCCAGGAAAAGGCAGGAGACTATTTGACACTTTCCGGAAATGTAAATAATGAGGATATGGCCACTGTAACTGTAGGTGTACAGGGGAATAAGACTATAAATAACGCAGATACAAGATACAGGCTGAATGGAATAATTACAAATGAATACGGAGTAAACGGATCAGGCATAATGTCCATTGGAAAAGATAACAGAGTCCTGTTTATAGGAAACTTTGATTTCAGGAAGGATATTATAAAAAATCAGTATTATGCAGGAAATAAGTATGAATTTAATAACAGAAGATTTAAAGCTGGAGTAGGATTAGGCATGGAAATTAGCAAAAATACACTGCTACTTTTAGGTGGAGGATATGAAATGTCTCATGTTAAGGGGCATATGGATGAAAAGGAAAGTGCAAAGATAAGGTTTCCTTATCTTGAAGCATCGCTTACTCAGGATAGTAGGGATTCCATGGTTTTTCCTACAAGAGGGACATATCTTAAGGCAGAATATACAGTAGCAAATTCTAAAAATGCAGACTTTAATGCCCTGTATGCTAAAGCGGAAGTAAATATTCCACTAGGGAAAAATGTTACACTTACACCTGGAGTGGCGTACATTACAAGCGACGGTGAAAAAGTTCCTGAAACATACAGACCAAAAATGGGAGGATTTCAGGAAGGATATTATTCATTGGCATTTGATGGACTTCCTGCAGATAAAATAAGAGGGAACAGCATCTTTGTCGGTAAAATAAATATGCAGTATAAATTTTCAAGAATTATATTTATGGGAGCGAATGCGTCTTTTGCAACTATTTCTGATAAAAGCTACAGTTTTGGAAAAGAAAAGAAGGAAAGTTACGGACTAGGACTGGGAGTAAGAACACCTTTAGGTCCTGGATATGTAGGAGTTGCAAAAAGTCCAGGAGAAGATGTTAGATATTTCCTGAATTTTGGATATGATCCAAAATCATTTAATGAAAATTAGATATAAAAATAATAGAGTGAAAGGAGATTATAAGGCTATATAAAAATTTAGAAAGTATGAAAAGTATTATTACTTATTAATTTTTTGAGATAGCCCCATAAAAGTGGACATGAAGGAAAAAAGAAAATTAAAAAAAGCTCTTCTTGTGTATAATCCAAAATCAGGTAATTCAGACTTAATATTGAATAATTTTGACCTGATAACAAGCAGTCTTTTAAAGAATGGAATTACTCTTACCCTTTACAGTATAAGCAGGGAATACAATGAGCTGACAAATATTCTTAAAAATGAGAAATACGATATATTAATTCTATCAGGTGGAGACGGAACATTAAGTAAAAGTTTAAGCCAGCTGTATAACGAAGAAATAGAATTTCCTGATGTTGCAATATTTCCGACAGGAACTTCAAATGATTTGGCAAAGTCGTTGAATCTGGGTGATGATGTCAAAAAGTGGATTGACAATATTATAAATGGAAAGGCAAAATCACTGGATTTTGGACTTATAAATAACAAAACGATATTTTTATCTTCCTATGCAGGGGGACTTTTTACAAAAGTTTCATATAATACAGATAAAAATCTGAAAAAAGTAATAGGAAAAACTGCGTACCACATTGCGGGACTGGCTGAACTGACAAATATCAGAAAATTTGATTTGAATATAACTCTTGACAGCGGTGAAAAAATAAACGAGAAGGCAATATTATACATGATTTTAAATGGAAAGAGTGTAGGAGGATTTGACAGCGTTATTGATAATGCTGATATGAATGACGGTCTTATGAATATACTGATTGTAAAGAATATAGAAAATCCTTTTGATTTACCTGCTGTCTTGCTGGATCTTATTAACAGCAATCTTGAAAATAATGATTATGTGAGAACTGTCACTGCTAAAAGCTGTGTAATTGAAAAAATAGATGATGAAGTAGGTGTGAGCATTGACGGAGAGGAAGGGAAAAATAAAAAAGCTGAAATAAGATTTGTAAGTAACAGACTTAAAATTTTTAGACAGTAATTTATGAGTAAAGGGGAAATTAGAATAAAGTAGCTAAAATAAAGAGGTTTAAAGTACTTTCACCTTTGAAATATGTATAAGAGAATACAAAAATGAAAAATAATTTTAATAAATAAGTTTTAAAAATTGAAAAAATGTGGTATAAATATAGTATATAATTTGAAGTGTGGAAGAATAAATTAAAAGATGGAGGAAGAAGTTATGAATGGATATTTGAGTTTTGTACTGCATGCGCATCTACCGTATGTAAGACACCCAGAGTATGAAGAATTTTTAGAGGAAGATTGGCTGTATGAAGCAATTACTGAGACATATATACCTCTTCTTGAAATGTTTGAAAATCTTACGAGAGATAACATTCCATGGAATTTAACAATAACAATGTCAGGAACATTGGTTAATATGTTAAATGATGACCTGCTGAGAAGCAGATATGTTAAACATTTAAATAAATTAATAGAATTTTGTGAATTAGAAGTGGAAAGATTGAAAGAATATCCGGATATGATTAAAGTAGCTAATCATAACTTATGGTTCCACAAGAGAGCAAAATCTGTGTATGAAGATAAATATGCAAGAGATTTAGTTGGGGCATTTAGAAAGTTTCAGGATCAGGGGAACCTTGAAATAATACCTGTTACTGCAACACATGGATTCCTTCCATTAATGAAGGATTATCCGGAAGCTGTAAATGCTCAGGTTTATATGGCTAAAAAAGATTACATTAAAAATTTCAATAGGGAACCTAAAGGAATATGGCTTGCAGAATGTGCTTATTATCCTGGACAGGATAAGTTCCTTGAAAAACACGGGATAAGATATTTCCTTGTGGACGCCCATGGAATAATGCACAGTGATCCAAGACCTGTATATGGAATCTACTCTCCGGTATATACTAAAAATGGAGTAGCGGCATTTGCAAGGGATCTTGAGTCTTCTGAGCAGGTATGGAGTTCAGAAATAGGTTATCCAGGTGACGGAGTATATAGGGAATTCCATAAGGATGCAGGATATGAACTGGATTATGAATATGTAAAACCGTATCTACATAGTGACGGAGTAAGAAGAAACATAGGAATAAAATATCACGCAATAACTGATAAAAAAGGAACTTTCAAAGCTGTTTATGATCCTGATGCCGCATATGGAAGGGCAAAGGAACATGCTTATAACTTTGTTTATAATAGATCAAAGCAGATAGAGTTTCTAGCTTCGAAAATGAAATATAGAAAGCCGATTGTAGTATCTCCTTATGATGCGGAACTTTATGGTCACTGGTGGTATGAAGGGCCTATTTTCCTAGAGTGGGTATTTAGAGCAACTGCAGAATCTAATTTCTCTACAATAACTCCTTATCAGTATCTTGAAAGATATCCTACTAACCAGATAGTTGATGTAAGTATGTCAAGCTGGGGAGCAAACGGATATTATGATGTATGGATAGACGGGTCAAATGACTATGTTTACAGACATTTGCATAAGGCTGCCCAGAAGATGATAGAAGTTGCAAATGGAAGAGAACCATACAATGAACTGGAATATAGAGCATTGAATCAAATGGCTAGGGAACTTATGATGGCACAGACTTCATGCTGGGAATTTATAATGTATACAGGAACAATGGTTGGATATGCTCATAAAAAGGTAAGTGACCATGTTCATAGATTGTTTAAGCTGTATGAAGACTTTAAAAATGGTACCCTTGATGAAGCATGGGTTGCTGAGATAGAGTCAAGAGACAACATATTCCCTGAAATAGAATACAGAATGTACAGAACTAGCTGGCTATAAAATGAATAAAAAAAGATGCTGGGCAGGTTAAGCGTAACGAGCCGGTATCTCCTGTAAATATAAAAATATGTACCAAAGAACTTGATAATGTAAATTAAAAGGTTTGGAGGTACATTTTTTGTATTGACTTTTCAAAATAGTACATTGTAAAATGAAATATAATAAATGAAAATTTAATGTGTATTTTTAGATAGGAAATAAGGGAGATATAAAATGGGAAACAGCTTAACTATAATAAGTAAAAAAGAAAAAGAAGAGCTATATAAAGATCTGAAAGGGAGATGGTTAATAGAATTAGATGGAAATAAAATAGAAAATATAGATGATTTTGCAGTAGCAATTATGAATGAAATAGACATTGTGTATGATTATAAAAATTTATACGGTTATGACTGGTATTCCTTTAGAGATGCCGCAACAGAGCTGGAAATGATAAGAGAAAAGAAATTCAAAGGAGGCAAAACAGATGTCATAATAGTTTACGATAGTCCAAGATTAGATATGGATGAGATAGACAGAGGATTTATATACCAGCATTTAATATCTCTTTTACATTGGTGGAAAAATTCATTAGATACAAGACTTTATTTTGTGATAGATGATCTAACTGACAGTCTGGATAATAAAATAATATTTGGAAATGTGTTAGAAAAAGAAAAAATAATTGAGGCAGAAAAAGGAAAAATTATTTTTGAAATGGATATGGAAGGAGTGGAACTGGCAGAAGATTTTATTAATCAAATAGATGAAAATCTAGATTTTGAAGAAGAAAATGATTATGTGCTAATTTTTACTAATTCCTATTCTTTTGTCCAGGGAATACATTATCATGAATGTAGTCTAATGCTTATTAAACTTATAGAAGATATATTATTGAAAATAAGAAAGAAAATAAAGATATATCTATTAGGAAAAATTTGATTAAAAGAAAGGAAAATAATGGCAAACAGCTTAACCATAATAAGTAAAAAAGAAAAAGAAGAGCTATATAAAGATCTGGAAGGAAAATGGCTAATAGAATTAGATGGAAGAAAAATGAACAACTGGGATGATTCCTATTATCAGATAATGTCTCAAATAGATTTTTATGAATATAGTAAAAAATTTGAAGTCAGCTGGCATACAGTAAAAGATGCAGCCTTAGAATTTGAGGTTATAGAAAAATATTTACAGGATAACAATTACAATGGAATTGCCATAGTATATAAATATCCGAATTTTGAAATGGATAATTTGGAAAGAGGCTATATATATGTAAGCATTGTAGTTTTATTTTTAGCTTTGTGGAATAACAGAATTGCAGAGACAACATGTTATATAGTAACAGAGAAGTTAAAAAAATCCATATTCGAAAATAATGAACTTAAAATTGCAACATTAGAAGAAAAGGATGCCATTTTGAGAAAAAATAGAGGGAAAGAAATATTAGAAATAGATGCTAAAAAGATAAGAAAATTTGAAGATTTGCTAGAAATATTTTCTAACAATATGGAAAAATTAGAAAGAAAAAATATAACTATTATTATCAGTAATTTTATAGATTTATTATATCATTTAGATTACGAAGAAGTTAATTTAATTATAAATGAGTTAGTAGAAAAATTGTTATTGGAAAGAGGAAAGAAAGGCAAGACAGTCAAGATATATGGGATAATTGATTAGAATAGAAAAAAAGGCTTTATAATGTGTGTGGGATGAAAAAAGAACTTTAAATAAGTGGGGAAGAGCTACTGATGAAACCAAATCAAGGAAGAATATACTTTTATTGATATAAGACTAATTATACAAATGACCACTATAAAACATTTACAAGAATAAAATAAGGAGAATATTATGTTAGAAAATAAGGTAATAATAACTAATGAAAGTAATAAAAATAAAATATACGAAAAATCTAAAAATAAATGGATTATAGAATTAGATGGAAGTAAAATAAATAGTTGGGATGATTTTTATAAGATTATTCAAAAAGAAATTGATATTTTAAATTATGATGAAAAATTTGGAATTGATGCGTACACTTATGATGATTTTGCAACAGATATTGCACTTTATTATGAAGTAAAAAAAAGGATGAAACAAGGTATTACATTAATCCTAAATTATAATTATAATTTTAGCAAATTAAATGATAAAGAAAAAGGGTATATTTATACAGATATTATTTTTACATTATTGTTGGAATGGTATAGAGATATGAAAATAATATATAAGCAAGAAAAACCAACAATAAATATAGATTTTTATATTTTGGTAAATAATACTATTGAAATAGAAAATGAGCTGATAATATCTGTAGAAGAGGATAAAAAAGAAATTGATAAAAGATATTTAAATTATAAAACTATAGAAAAAAAATTATCGTTTTTTGAATTAAAAAAAGAAATTAATGAAAGATTTTTTAAAAATGAATTATCAATAGAAGAGCGAAAAAAAATAAAAAATAAATTTCTTTTGAATAGCCTTTTTGAATATGTAAAAGAAAATAGTGAAAAAAATTTAAAAATATTATTATTTAATGATAACAACTTTTTCGTATATAATAATATAATTTTAGTTCATATAATCGAACAAATTTTAATGAAGAATTATAATAAAAAAATAATTATATTTCTAATTTTTCCAAATAAAATATAAATGTTTTTAAAAATATGAGGGATAAGAGAATTTCAAGTAAAATCTAAAAGAATATGAAGTAATAAAGGAGAATAAGTAAAATGAAATTTAAATATGAAAAAGAAGTGGAT
>CALEXX010000056.1 GCA_937925095.1 uncultured Leptotrichia sp. | reverse complement strand
AAAAGTCATATTTTGATCTGATACTCTTGATGAAAGTTTCAATCCATAACTTTCTATTCCACCCATAGTGATATTACCATCATTTTTTACTGTAATATGAGAACTGTTTGAACCAGGAGCATAAATTTGAATTCCTATTGAACTCTTACCTTTAAAAGCAATATTTCCCCCTGCTCCATTTATTAATCTATAATCACTTGTAGTATAAGTATCATTATCTTCATAAGTTAAAATCATTCCAACTTTATACCCTACATAACCTCCAGGAGTTATAACAGTTCCATCAGTTGCAACTGTATCAGGTGTTCTTTCAACAGTTATATCAGTATTTGTTAAACTTCCTATAAGACTTGAAAGAGCTAATGTAGCTGAGTTAGAAGCAACAGTTTGTCCTCCTGTTTTTCCAACATGTAGTCCTCCAAGTCCATCAGCACCTCTATAACCTTCTTCTGCTTTATCTGTTATTGTTCCACTGTTAGCTATTTCTCTAGTACCATTTCCAAGAGTATCTGATTGCATTTCAAATCCAACTACCAATGGTCCAACTAAGTTTATTGTAGCACCATTTTCTAACTTACTTCCATTTCCTACATTATCCATAGTAGCTATTCTTGAACCACCCAATAGGAAATTTCCACTATTGTATGCTCTAGTTGCAGCTGTTTCACTGGCTCTTTCTGCTACAGTTAAAGGATTTATAGAATCTACTGTCAAATCTTGTGTTAATTTTGCAGTAATACCTCCACCTACATAATCAAAATATGATTTTAAAAGAACTCCTCCTGTACTACTCCATGAGTGTCTTAATGATGGAGAACCGTCTGTCAAATTATTTATTGTTGTATCACTTGAATAACTTTTAGCAAAATTTTGGTAATAATTATTATATCCACCACCACTAGTACCTACACCACAACTTTGCATACCATTACAATAAGAACCTAGTTTAATATTAAAAGTAGGTGGTGTTGGTAAGTTCACTGTTATTGGTTCAGGTGCCACTGGGTTAAATGTTTCTATTTCTATTCTTGGTAATTGAGGTGGTTCAGGTGGCTCTGGTGTATTCAAAGGTGTAACAGGATTTACTGTAATGCTTGGTGGTGTCACTGTTATTGGCGATTTACTTATATTCTTTGGTTTTACAGAAGCCCCTAATTCTATTGAAGCTATTGGTTCTTGGTTTACAATGGTACTTGCAAGTCCATAACTACTGCTACCTCCTAATTTTTTTATAGTGGAGGTAATTGCAGAATGTGAAAATACTTCGTTAATTGATGATGTGTAAATTTCATACAACTCGCTATCAGGAGAAACATTTCTTAAAAATAAGTCATTACTTCTTTCAAATATACCCTCATAAGGATATTTCTCCTTCTTATCTCCTCTACCTTTATAAGTTCCAGTCCAGTCACCATAGAAATAGTTCATTCCATATTGCCATGAACTCCATGGTGATTTTACAACATGGTCTCCTTGTTCCATTAATTGGATTAATTCAAGGGTTGAACCTTTCATTAACTTGTTATTCTCAGCTTTTGCTTCTTTAAACAGCTTTTTCATATCTGTTATTGATGTCTTAAGTCCTCTTCTTGCAGTTTCTACATCATCTTTTCCATTAGCTGTGAGTGATACTGACCCTGTTACTAAAAATGAAAATAATAATGCCATGTTATATTTTATATCTTTACATCTCTTTACAAACGTTCTTAATTCTTTTTCTATTCTTCTTAAGTTGTTATTCATAACTGACTCTCACTTTCCTAAATTTTGTATTTTTATTACTGTCGTTTTTCTCTCCTTAAAAGCTTAAATTCTATTCTTCAAAATCTAATTTGTTTTCCACACATATTTTTGTATTTTACCTTCATCATATAAATATTGAAATACAAAAAATTGTTTTATAGATAAAATATTTTTTGAAGTTTAAATTTTAATTTCCCATTATTGCGAGTATTTGTTCCAACTCAGATATTTTCTGCTCTTTTTCTCTTATTAATTTTGCTAAATTTTTATAATATGTATCATAATTGTTCAAAATTTGCTTATATTTGTCTCTGTGCCATCTAACTTCAGAGTCTTTCTTCAATTTTTCAAACAGTTTTTCTTTTCCTTCCTCCTTTGCCTTAAGGTCTGCAACTTCAACTTCCAGTTGAGCCTTTTGTGCTTCAAACTCCCTTTTTTTCTGTGCCTCCTTTTCAAGCAGGTCATTAAACTTATTTTCTATTGAATTCAGACTTGCTTCTAAACTTTGTTTTTCTGCAGAATAGCTTACTGTTGCCATTATGAATAAAACTAACAGCAAAAGTATTTTCTTTTTCATAAATATCCTCCTTAATAAGTATTACTTTGAACGCATTATCCAATTTATTTGAAATTAAATAACATGTGTTAATTAAGATTACAACTTATTTACTATTATTTATTTTGCTTAATCTGATCTTTGATAAGGTCTGATTTTTTTATATGCCCCTGTGTTTTTTATTTGTTTAATTAATTATACCACATTTTTTTAATTATACTATTAATTTATTCACATTATTTTATACATTTTATTTATAGAAAAAATTTTATATATATTTTATATATATTAATTTAAGATACAAAACATTTACCTAACCAAAGTATTCTTGAATACTTACAATACTATTAAATACTATAGTATGACTATGATTTCTTGAAGGTAGAATTTAATATGAAAGTAATAGAACTTTAGCACAAAAAATACCGCCAATATGATATTGACGGTATTTTTATATTATTTTTCTTAATTTCTGAATTAAAGATTACATTTTAACTAAAATTTTTAGATAAAAAGTTATTAGTAAATAGCTCTAAATCCAATTCCTCCTCTTACATTGCTTCCTTTAGTGTCATATCCTGCATTAAATGTTACTCCGAATCTTGTATTGTCAAATCCGATATTAAGGTCAAATTTACCATTTCCTCTTCTATCTTCTTTGTCTCCTCTCAATTCATAGTAATCAGCTGTAGTTCCTCTTAATCTAGCTTTATTTCTAACATCGTTTACTTTTCCTAGTTCATTTGTATACGCTGCTGTCAAGCTAGCTTTAAATTGGCTCTTAACTCCTACAGGTTGGATATAGTTGAATGATACTCCTAGTTCTGGCTGTACTGAGAAGTAGTCGTTTCCTTGTACTTCCAGTGACATTGGTCCTTTTTCCTTGATATCTGAATATCTTCCATATTCCATACTCAATGCTCCATAAGGTCTAATACTTGTTCTTGCACTTGTTCTTATATTGTATCCAAGTTCATTCTTTAATGCTGCACCATATGTAGTATAGTCTGATTTTGCTTCAAATGTTTCATCCACAATCCAGTATCTACGCTTCATATTATTGATACTTGCAAATGCTTCTCCTGCAATTGTCCAAGTTAATGAACCATTGTGGTCTGATGCAGGTGACATTGTCTTAAAGATTCCTGCTTTCAGCATAGTTTGAGTTTCTTTAGATTCTCCTAAATCTTTAAAACTGAATATGTTACTTGCCACTCCTGCATACCATCCTGATTTACGTCCAAGTTTTACAGTTTCATTTTCATGAACATAAGCTACTCCATATGCATTGCTTGTGTAATCAACTACACCTGCTGAATCTGTATTATATTCTCCTCTGTGACCAAATACTTTAATCTTGTTATTATCTTTACTAGGATTTCTCCATTCATCCTGTAAGTAATTAAACTCTTTGCTCAAGATATCTCCTGTTGCTTTTGTTCTTTGTTGGATACTTGAGTATTGATGACCTTTCATTTCATCAAATGCCTGTGCTAAAATGTGTCCTTCTCCTCCGTTTAAATTACTAATTTTATCCAATACTGATTTTTCTTTTGTTCCTAATCCTTCCACTCCATATCTTTGTTCAAGTCCTACTAGGAAGTTATATGTTTGCGTGTCACCTTTCTTAGCAAACATTGTGTAAGGAACTTTAACTAAGTATACTTTGTCAAGAAGTCCTGTTGCAGTATTTTTAGTAGGTTGTGCCATCCAAGTTAAACTTGCTGATGTTACATTCAATGTAGTTCCTGCTGTTACAACTCCACTTAATGCATCATTGTAAGGTTTCAATATGTTATCTCCAACTTCAATTGCTGTTGCAGTTGTATATCTAGATGCTTCTGTTCCAAAGAGCAGGTCAATATCAGTCAATCCTGTCAAGTTGTTTATTCCCTGAATAGGATTTGTGTAATTAACTCCTGATGTATCCACATACATTCCTAAGCTTGTAGCTTCCGAAGCTGATGGGAAGTTCATAAAGTCGCTTGACGGAATATTTATTGATGTAATTCCTGTTGGTGATGTTACAGTAACTACTGCCGGTGACGGTGTTGCTATATTTGTATCCACTTGGTATATAGGTATTTCACTTCCATTTACATCAGTTACTATAGGTGCTGTAACTCTAGGCGGAACTTTTATTGTTCTTCCTCCCATATCTTTCATGTCAGAAGCTGTTGCCACTCTTATTGCCGGAGTTGAAGTACCTGTCTGATTTGCTCCTGTTACAGGGTTTACTCCATTTGCATTTTCTTCAACATTTTCTGCTTTATCTGTCCAAATTCCTGCACTTTTTGGGTCAGAAGCAGCAATATTAATTGTTCCATAGTTTTTAATGTAACCTCCATTAGCAACGTAAACACCTTTTACTGATTTAAGTCCACCAGCAGTTGTTTGGATAGTTCCCCAGTTTTCTCCTACTGCTCCTCTGTCAATGTACATTCCAACTGTTTCATTTCCTGAAAGGTTAATGTGTCCATAGTTTACAGCTTTAGAACCTGCCCCTACTGCGTACATACCCATTGTATTTGGTTTACTCACTTCAATTGTTCCACGGTTTATAACTGTTCCTTGATTTGAAACAGTATCTGTTGTTTCGTTGTAATATCCTGTTGCCATACCTACACCAAATTCTTTAGCAGCAGTATTAGAAGCCCCTACTTTAATAGTTCCAAAGTTAGTTCCGATTCCACCTGTAGTTGCATACATTCCTACGTTTCCATTACCTGTTGAGAAATCAATTACTCCAGCATTATTCATAGTACCGTTTCCGTAGAGTCCATAATTTCTGTCTCCTGTTGATATTAATGGAGTACTGCTGTTCACAGTTCCTGTATTATCGTTCTGATAAATATAGACTGCATCTCTTCTAAGACTTACAGAATTTGCTGTATTTGATGTCACAGTATTTCCTGAACCAACATTTACAATTCCAAATGAATTATTTCCAATAGTCATTCCAGAACCTGTGTTTGTATTAATTTGTTGATTAGAACCAACTGCATAAACACCTACAGCCTGATTGTTACCTATTGTAAGTGCAGAACCTGAATTTAAGTTAACTGTTGTTCCTGTTCCCTGAGTATAAATAGCAACTCCATTATCTCCAGCTTTTATATCTGAAGTATTATTAACATTATATCCGTAAACACCTATCGCATTATCTCCAACAGTAACTGTTCCATTATTTGTTATTGTATTATTAGCTTTTGCATAAATACCAACATTGGCTTTTTTCTGAGTTGTTGCGTTTCCTAATGTTATATTTCCTGCATTAACTACATTTACTCCATCTGATACAATACCAAATTCAAGTGCTGATGATGAACCAGTAATATCTCCATTATTTGTAAATGTTCCAGATGTTGCCGTTGCGTAAACTCCTATCATTCCACCTGTTGTATTTGTGGCATTTGTAAGTTTTACATTTGCATTATTTGTAACTGCTGAATCGTAGACAATACCCATTCCAGTTCCTGTTGTACTTCCGTTGTATTTGTATTCAAGAGTTCCATTTACATTTGTACTTCCTGAAGCAAATATTCCGATACCTTTTTCAGGTGTTTCAATTACATAGTCTCCACCTATTAAATTAATATCAGAGTTTTGAGCATAAATACCTTTTCCATTTACCCCTGTTATAATGTCAGAACCTGTTCCTGTTGCAGTTACTGTAATTGTACCACCTTGATTAGATGCTGCTGCACTATGATTTACTGCTGTTGAACCTGCTGGTAAAGTTGGATTTACTGGTGTACTTGCCACTACCGCTATACCTATTCCCTCATCTCCAACTGTTAATGCAGAAGTATTATTTACAGTAACATTAGTTCTTGGTGCTCTTGTATTATTTTCAGCATAAATTGCTATTGAGCCATCTCCTGTTAAATTTATTGTTCCATCGTTAATAATTTCTACTGTTTTTTTATTTCCTAATGTTAAACTTGTAAGAGTATCTGTTCCATAATTCTGTTTAATATTCGGATCTGTACCTTTTCCAACTATTCCATATCCTTTAGTTGTTATATTTATTGTTCCTTCATTTTTTAATTTACTTCCATTTGTTCCATAAATTCCTACACCTTCATCTACTGAAATCATTCCTGTAGATTTATTTTCAATTGTTCCATAACTTACATTTAATCCAACAGCAGTATTTACAGCTGATGCTCCACCTGTTATGTTTATTGTCCCTTCATTAAAATAACCTGAATCTGCATTAGAAGTAGCTGTACTATTAGAAGGCATTGCTAAACCTTTTCCTGTTGTAGAATTTAAAGTAACATTTTGTCCTATGTTAACAATTTCTCTTTCCATAGTAATGTTGTTAAATTCAATCTCATTTGAGCCAGTTCCACCTACAGTTAAATTCCCTGCAGTTCCACTTACAACCAATCCTGAAGTTGAACTATTATCCAGATTTATTGTATTAGTACCCGTCATATTAAATATCCCGTTTGTATAATAGGATTTATAAGATTTGCCATTGAAATCAAATGCTCCTAATTTCATTCCACTTGCTCCAATAACATCTGTCAAATAACTACTTGTATTTGTCCAGTTTGTCGTTGCACCATCAACTATATTAAATATAACATCATCTCCTGTTAATTTAACTTTTACATTTTTCATACCGTTATATTTTGTACCTGTAGCTTGAGTATAAGTTGTCCCTACTAATGTTGGAGCAGTTGCATTGTTAGCTGTATAATCTGTATCTGCACCTTCTTTTAATATCCCCGTAGCCATTTCTATTGTTGTATTCGGTGTTGTTCCAGTATTTGTAAAATCAATTATCCCTCCACTTGTTGCGTAAAAAGGAGTAGTGTTACTTCTATCCACTTTTTCAGTACCTGTTGATGTTGTTATAGTGAAATTTTCATTTACTATTTTACCACCATTAAATTGAATATATCCACTATTTAAGGCCGCTAAAGCTCCTGATGCTGATGTATTAATCAAATTATCACTACTTTGTAAATAAACTTCAGAACCTGTTCCTGAAGCTACTGCACCTAGTCCATTAATTTCAGCTTTACCTTTTATAGTTATCTTTGTTTGAGTTCCATTAGTACTTTTTGCATATCCACCTATATTTTTATACAAATATTTTCTTGTTGTAGCATCATCTTTATCAGCCCATTCATCTATGGCCTTAATATTTCCTTTATTTGCAATATAACTAGCTGTTGTGCTGTCATAACCTGTTCTAACTTCTCCACCATTTTCTGCATAAGCGATTATTGAACCATATCCTTTTGCAATTGTATCCCCTTCTGTAGTAACTATTCCCTTATCTTTAGCAACATAAGCTATAGGATAAGATTCTTTTTTTATAGGTGAGCCAGTTGGTGTAAAATCTTTATATCTTGCAGACAATATTACATCTTGGCCTATGTTAACTTCACTTCCTTGACCTTCAAATCTTTTTGCTTCATTTGAAAACATTCCATGTACACTATTTTTCCAAGTTCCATCTGCTAAAGCAATTATTGTTCCTGTTGCAACTTCATTTCCAGTATCAGTATATGAAGCTTTTAAAGTTCCTGTTGTTAATAATCCATAATCTGTTATAGGAGTACTTCTAATAGCTGTTGTATTTAGTGTTGCATCTCCTGTTTTATGAACATTAGAAGTTTTAGCTACATCAACAACGGTTCCATTTTGTGAAACCAGCATTAAACTATCTTTTGAATACTTACCAAAGCTTATATCAATATCATTTATTTGAAGCGAATGTATAGGATCATTATTATCTAATAATGTAAATGACCCTGAGTTAGCTCCTAAATCTGTTGAAGGTATTAGTTTAGCAGTTTGTCCAGTAATTGTCTGTTCTCCTCTTTGCCCTGATTTTGCTAAAATTCCTACGTTATTTTCCACATAATTTGCATTTTGAACAGTTGCTGTACCATTAATATAAGGTGTATTTCCTGCTGCTGTTTGACTAGTTGGTTCAGGTGTTCCTGCAGTATGCTTTTGCAAATATTCCCCAATTATTCCTTTTGCTAAAATTTCCCCTTGATAAATACCAACCGTTGATTTTTCCCAATTAGTATGTACTGTAGATCCTGAGGGTGAGTTATAAGCTGCTATATTCTTAGAATCTATTCTATTACTAAAAAACATTAAAATATTATTATCTCCATAAGATTTTGGTGTTTTAGTGAATTTTAATGAAGATTTAAAGTCTACTCCTTGAGCAAATAATGATGTTGGATTAGTTGCAGATTTTTTTATTTTATCATAATCTGGTGAATAACCTATACCAGAATAGATAGTATTATTTGCACCTATCAAATTATATTCTCCTGAACTGTCTATATTAAATCCACCTTGAATTCCCATTACAGAATAAACCACATTTTTTCTTGTTGAAATATCAGCATTAACTTCTCCATTAAATCCTCCTCGTTTATTTTTGGCATCTCCAATACTAGTCATATTTTCATATGTTGACGGATAAATATAAAAAATTGTATTATTTTCTCCCGGTGTTTCAGCCACATTATTTGGGTTCCAACCTGCTAAAGGAGTAGCAGAACTAATATTTACTCCAACATTTCTTAATGTTACAAGTGGACTATGCCATGTTTCAATAGATAAAAAAGCTCCTCTTCCATATAAATAACCATTAACAGTTTGTAATGTTAATGAATTTACAATATGAATTCCTATTTCACCATCTCTATTGTGCGTCGCCTTTCCAATTCCTCCAACATTTCCTGCAATATGCACATTTACATTATTCATATTAGCAGTACCTGTATCAATAATTGCCGGAGGTCTTTGTGAAGATGTTTCTGAAGTTCCTTTTCCACCACCTGCTGTTAGTTTTCCAGTATTTGGATTATATCCTCCCCAATAAGTTAAACCATTATGTGCAGTTCCTCTAGCACCTATATTTCCTTCAGTAAAAGAAAAATCATTAAATGGAATTGCATCAGGGTTTGGTAGATTTAAACTTACACTTGGAGGAGTAACACTTACTGCTGATACCCCTGAAACACTTTTTGCATTTACAGTTACAACAGGTGCTGTTGGTGCTCCAATTTGTGGCAAATTAATATTTAAAGCCTCTTTTTGGATATCTTTTGGTTTAACTGCCGCATCTATAGGTACAGATGAAATAGGCTCTATAACTTTACTATTTAAATCTGTAGTTCCATATTTTCCGCCTGAATAAGCTGCAAACTTACTGCTTGAAAATCTTTCATATTTTTGATTAGGAGTTTTATCTCCTCTTCCTTTATAAGTTCCTGTCCAGCTATTATAGAAATAGTTCATTCCATATTGCCAAGAACTCCAAGGTGATTTCACTACATGGTCTCCCTGTTCCATTAACTGTATTAATTCAAGGTTTGATCCTTTCATTAATTTATTATTTTCCTGTTTTGCTTCCTTAAACAGTTTTTTCATATCTGTTATTGATGTATTCAGATCCTTTCTTGCTGTTTCTACATTATCTGCAGGTGCAGCCATAGATAATAGACCTGTTAAAAGAAATACAAATAACAATGCTCTGGTATATTTTATATCTTTGCATCTTTTTGCAAATGCTCTCAAATCTTTTGCTAACTTTTGTAAATTATTACTCATCAAATACCCTTCTTTCCTGTAATTTAGTTTTTTTGTTTTTACTATTTCTTCCTTCTAGTAGCTTCCCCTTCTTGAAAGTTTAAATTCTATTCTTCTGTTTTGTGCTCTTCCTTCATC
>CALEXX010000055.1 GCA_937925095.1 uncultured Leptotrichia sp. | reverse complement strand
CTGTAATTTTATCAAGTTCCTTAGCTTTCAGAAGACAAAATTCAACTACAGAAAGAGGAATTTCATTTTGTAAAATTACTATGTCATTCTCTGCTATTGCATTTATTTTATTCTGAATATCTTTTTCTGTAATTTTGAAATTACTTCCTGCAATAACAATAATATTATTGTCACCATTTTTATCTACCGTTATTATAGCTCTTCCTGTTAATTCATCACTTTTGATAACATTATCAGCTTTAACTCCATTATCAACTAAGTTTTGAATTAACTTTTCTCCTTGGCTGTCCTTTCCTACCATTCCTATCATTTCTGTTTTCATTCCAAGTTTAGCTACTGCAACAGCTTGATTTGCACCTTTTCCTCCACAACTTTCGTAAAATTCATTTCCAAAAATTGTTTCACCTAATTTAGGCAGTTTTTCTACCTTTACAGTCATGTCCATATTTAAGCTTCCTATTACAAGTGCTTTTTTCATTTTATCACCTCCCGTTATATAAAATTTCATTTTAAAAATGTAACCGCTTACATAACTTTCTTATTGTGAGTATACCTCATTTTTTTAAAAAAGCAAGAGCAAAATATAAATAAATTTAGAAACTGTTTCAAATATAAATAAAATATAGCATTTCAATATTTAAATTATTATTTTCTCAAACTTTTTTAATTATAGTAAAACCACTTTAAAGTAAAACCGAGAAAATTTATCTAATTTGTTTTTGTATGGAATTATCACTTCGATATTAAAGAAGTTTCACTATAAAAATAGATTTAATTCTCTTATAATATAAAAATACAGGAAAAAACGGGCTATCTCAAAAAGAAAACTTAAAAATAAATGTAAAAAACTATATTTTTGAATTATTTGAAATTTTACAATGTAAAACAGAAAATGAATTTAGGAAAAGTTAACTGTTTGAGCCTTTAGGCGAGTTTTTGACTTTTCCTTAATGAATGACTGTTTTATATGAGTAAAATTTTAGCAAATGAAAAAATATAGTTTTATATATTATTTATGTTTCTATTATTTTGAGATAGCCTCTCTTTTCCTGTATTTTTTAATTAATCCACCCTTAATGCTTCCATCGGCTCCAAAGCCGCGGCTTTTTTCGCCGGATAAACTCCAAATACAAGACCAATCATTGTTGAAACGAAAATACATACAAATACAACAACTGGGCTCAGAATAGGGGTTGCACCCACAAATATTCCTATAAGAAGTGCCAACAGATATCCTATTATTGCTCCAATTATACCTCCAAAAAATGTCAGAATTATGGCTTCAATTAGAAACTGTACAAGAATATGCACTGTTTTTGCTCCAATTGCTTTACGAAGACCAACTTCCCTGATTCTTTCAGTAACACTTACAAGCATTATATTCATAACTCCTATTCCACCTACAAAAAGTGAAATGGCGGCAACTCCACTTATAAACAGTGACAGCATATTTAGAATGTTGTTAAATTCATCAAGTCCTTGACTTGTAGAAGATACATTATAAATATCCGGGTCACTTCCTCTTGTTTCCAGAGATTTCTTAACTGCTTCCATTACCCTGTTCATATCATTGGCATCTGCCGCTTTTACCTGTAATTCCGTGTATTTATCCTGTTCATTACCGTTTATATGATTAAGATAATTATTTGGCAAAAGTCCGATTGCAGGCATACGGTTATCTCCGCCACCTAAAGTTGCATATGGATTTTTAAAAATACCAACAATTGTAACAGTTTGACTGTTTTTTCTAAAATTCAAGGTAAGTTTTTTTCCTATTGGATTTTCACCAGGAAATAATTCCTCTGCTGTTATGTTATCCAGCATTACATATTTCCCATCTTTTCTATACTCACTTGGTAGAAATTTTCTTCCTTTTAGTACTGTATAACTTGACATTTTAAAATAGTCTTCTGTCACTCCTGTTCCTGAAAACATTTTTGTGCTGTCATCTACAGTCAGTCTGGCGAAGGTGCTTGAAGTAGGAGTAACCGCCTCAACACCTTCAATACTTTTTATTTTTGCTATATCTTTTGATGTAAGCAGATCATCTGTCTTATATGTCTGACCAGGTGAAGTATCAATTGAAACTTCAAAATTTGATACTCCAAGCTTATTCAAATCACCCGTAATATTTTCCTTAATTCCTGCACCAAGAGAGGACATAAGTACAACTGCCGCTATTCCGATTATTATTCCCAACATTGTCAGAAAGGAACGCACTTTATAGCTTAACAGATTTGACAGGGATAATTTCAACAGTTCAAAAAAATCCATTTATACTCCTCTCCGATTATAGACAATTTCATCTTTTTCTATTACACCATCTTTTAATCTTATTATTCTTTTACAATGTTCCGCCACATCTTCCTCATGGGTAACCATTACTATCGTTGTCCCATTATCATTTAATTTTTTAAATATTTCCAGAACTTCTTCTCCTGATTTTGAATCCAGGTTTCCTGTAGGCTCATCTGCCAGAAGAATTCTAGGATTATTTATTATTGCCCTTGCTATTGCAACCCTCTGTCTCTGTCCTCCCGACATTTCACTAGGTTTATGATGTATCCTGTCACCTAATCCAACACTTTCAAGTGCTTCTGTCGCCCTCTTTATCCTCTCGCTTTTTTTCACTCCTGCATAGAGTGCTGGAAGTGCAACATTTTCCACTGCTGTCATTTTAGGAAGAAGATTAAATGTCTGAAAGACAAATCCTATTTTCTTATTTCTAACTTCAGCAAGTGCATCTCCTTTTATCGTTGAGACATCCTGATTATCAAGAATATACTTTCCTGATGTCAGGCTGTCCAGACATCCTAAAATATTCATAAGAGTGGATTTCCCACTTCCTGAAGGTCCCATGAAGGCCACATATTCACCTTCCTTAACGGAAAGATTAAGTCCTTTCAGTACTGTCAGTTCCAAATGGCCTGTTTTATATGTTTTTACTATATCGCTTACGTTTATCATAAAAATTTACCTCTAATTCACATAATTCGTATTTCCTACATTGGCGGTCCACCAGGACCTCCTCCGCCACCTTTTTTCTTATTGCCTTTTATATTCGCTTTTTTTCCGTCATTTTGTGAAGGAGCTGCTATTTTTATTTTTTCACCATCTTTAAGTGCTTCATCAATTACTGAAATTATTTTATCTCCTTCTGACAATCCTGATGTAACTTCATAATATGAATCATCATTTGTTCCAATCTGTATTTCCTTTTTTGTCACTTTGCTGCTATTATCCACTGTAAATACATAATATTTTCCATTTTCATTCATAACTGCACTATATGGAACTTTTATTACATTTTTACTTTCCTTATAGAAAATTACAGCATTGATTGTTGCTCCAGGTCTTAAACTCTTGGCATCATTAAATTTTATTGTAACTGTCGTATTACTTTCATCAAGGCTCGAACTTTTTGTTGCAACTCCTGATACTTCAGCAACTTCCCCTTCAACCTTTTCCCCATCAGGCAATGAATCTGATGTTATTTCTACCCTTTGCCCTACTGCAACATTTTTTATTTGTGAATCTGAAAGGCTCACTTCCACCTTCATATTTTTTGTATCTGATACTTTAAAAAGCGTAGTTTCTGTATTTACCCTGTAGTTTTCATCTGCTGTCATTTCAGTAATTACACCATCTACCGGACTTACTATTTCATCTTTTATTAAAGATAAATCTTCCTGCAATGTCGAAAGTTCCAGCTGGGCAGTTTCCAGAGCAATTCTTGCATCATCAATAGATACTTTTGATGCTCCTCCAACTTTAAAAAGCTCACTTGCATTTCTCAAATCTCTTTTTTTCTGTTGAACTTCAAGTGATTTTATCTGTATTTTTCTTAAAGTTTCATTTTTATCCACAGGATAGAATGTAACAACTACATCACCCTTTTTTACATTATCCCCTTTTTTGAAAAATACCTTCTGAACTCTCTGGCTTGAAGTTGTATAGACTGAAATTTCATTATCAGAAACAACTTGTCCCGTTTTTTCAGTAGAAAGCGATATATCTCCCTTTTCCACTGTCGTAACTTCATATTCCTTGACTTCCATCTTTTTACCGCAGGAAAGCAGAAAAACCAGAAGCAGGGATAAGAATAATATTCCTTTTTTCATGGAAATCTCCTTTTTCATTATTTATAATATTTTATTTTTCTAGTATAAGCAGCCAGTTCATTTTTAGCCACTTCATAATCAATTACTGCTTTGTTGTAAGCATTTCTTTTTTCTACATAATTTTCATATGTATCTGTACCAAGCTCGTATTTTTTAGCATATATTACGTAGTTTTCCTTCGCTATATCCATATTTTTCTTGCTGATCAGTTCATTTGTCTGATAAGTAGTATAATTTAACATTTCCTGACCTACATTAGATAATATTTCATTTTTCTTCTGTTCATATTCCAGTTTCAGCTTTTCCGATTCATTTTTTAAATCTTCAAGCGTATCATTATACTGTTTAAAAGTCTTTGTTATCCCCACACCTACAGTAAATGATTTATTTTGTATTGAATATCCCGCATCTGCTGTTACTTTGGGAAATTTATAATCATAAGTTTCCTTTTTCAGTTTTTCGTTATTTAGACTTTCATTCAGCTCTATTTTTTCTGCTTCTGACAATCTCAGCTTATAGAAATCTTCATTTTTCAGCTCAACCTTTTTTATATCTTCGAGCTTTTCATTCTCAGGAATTGTCACATTATAAATCATAAATTTTTCCTTCAGGATTTTCAATTCCCTCTCTAAATTTTCATATTTCAGCTGAGAAGTCTCATATTCTGTTTTAGCTAAATCAAAATCATATTTTGCAGCCGTTCCAACTTCATATTTTTTAGCCTGTATTGCATAATCCTTCTTTTTATCATCAAGGGAAAGAGCTTCCTGCTCCATTTCCTTCTCCTTGCTTTTATAGTTTTTATAAAGATCTATAAGCTCTCTTATTTCTGAATTTTTTGTCGTTTCATTAGTTATTTTCTGAATATCCTTCTGAATGTTGTTTATTTTCAGATTATATTTATTATCTCCATTTTTTGAAAAATCATTCAAAACTTTTGAAACTCCAATTTTATTTTCCGTCATTTCATTGTTTGTTATATTATAAGTATTTTTATAATAAAATACTCCATATTTTACAGTATTATCTGTACTTATTCCATCATATGTGTGACTGTTTTCGTATGTATTTTGGGAAGATATGGATACTTCATTCCAAGAACCTTTTTTCAGAACTTTATCTTTTATGTCATATGTTTTCAAGTTGGCTTCGTTTATTTTTGTAGTATAGGATTTTTTTTCATACTCTGAAATTGCTGTATCTAAATCCATTCCATAACTTAAAGCACTTAAAAAACATAGAAAAAGCAGCTGCAGTTTCTTACTCTTCATACTAGGAATTACCTTAAACATTCTATACTCCTTTCTTACAAATGAATTGTATCATTTTACACCTTTTTCCTTAGAATACTCTTTTTTTGTACTCCTTTTTATACTTTTTTCAAGCTTTTACTATAATTTTTCAGTTGAGTAAATCCTATCAGATAAATTTGTCAAAATTGTGTCATTTTTCTTTTTTTATTCTGAATATTGGATTTTGTAGTTAAATTTTTCTTATTTATAGAATTTCATTGAAAAATATGTTAAAATAATTGATAATATGAAAGGAGATTTTATGGCAAATTATAAAAGATTTGATTTTAAAAAACTGTATTTTATTTTATACATAGTACTTGTACTCATTGTAGTATACTTAATTTTTAAACTTGGGATTTTTCTGTTTCCTTTTACATTGGCTCTGTTTTTTTCAATAATGACTCAGCCATTTTCAAGGTTTCTGGAGAAAAAGCTTAAATTTTCACAGAAAATTGCAACCATAGTGTCAATTATTCTGTTTCTAGTAATATTTTTAGGATTTATAAGTCTTTCTGCGTTACGTTTATCAGGGGAAATTTATAAGCTTTCCATAAATCTTAACAAATATTCCAAAGATGTTCAGACTTTGTGGAACACTACAATAGATAAGGTTTACTCCCTTCTTGGATATTTTCCTGAAGGTTTTGATGAACAGGTAAAAAATTCCATAAACGGATTTATCAGAATGGGAACTTCAAAGCTAGGTTCTTTCATAAACAGCCTTATAAACTTTATTACATCAATACCTACAATAATACTTTATATCTGTATTACAATACTTTCAACGTTTTTTATAAGTCTGGATAAAAATAAAATAATGGCTTTCCTGGAACAGCAGTTTCCAGAATCATGGATAAAAAAGGTATATAACATAAAAAGAGAAATGTTTAATGTCCTCGGTTCCTACATAAGAGCTCAGATTATACTTATGACAATCTGTTTCTTTGAGTTACTGATTTCATTTAATATACTTTCATTCTTAAAATTTAATTTACCGTATCCATTGATTTTTTCAATCGTAATCTGTATTATTGATGCACTTCCTATATTGGGAGCCGGAGCTGTACTTCTGCCATGGAGCTTAATATCATTTGTAACAGGAGATATTAATCTTGGACTGGCTTTACTTGTTATTTATTTTCTAGTTCTTTCTGTGCGTCAGATGCTTGAACCAAAGCTTATAAGCCAAAATCTGGGAGTTCATCCACTTGTTACACTAATATCAATGTATTCAGGATTTAAATTCTTTGGAGTTATAGGATTCCTTATAGGTCCTGTTGTAATGATTATACTTAAAAATGTATTTTCGCGTGAACTGGAAATTGGATTTTTCAGGGAAATCTTTTCAGAAGTACAGGAAGATGATGAGAAAAATAAATCTGACAACGGTAAATATGATAATACTGAAAAAAATGGTGATTCTGGTTCTGATTCTAATACAGAATCGGATAGTAACTCTAAAAATAATGAATCTATAAATGAAAAAGTAAAAAAATATATAGATAAGGAATTTATTGAAGACAGAAAATGTTAAAAAATAAAAATAAAAAACTATCAAAAAAGAATATATATCAAAAACTTATATAATGATATATTAAATTCTTTTGAGATAGTTTTTTTTATTGAAAGTCAATAGAAATGCAAGTTTCCCTGCATTTCCATTAACTTATTAGATTTTATGTCTGAGTGATAATGATTAGTAAATTAATCTGAATCCAAGTCCACCTCTCAGATTATTATTATCACTGTCATATCCTGTATTAAGAGTCATTCCTACTCTAGAATTTTCTATTCCAAAATTCAAGTCAGCTCTAACTTTTCCTTTTCTGTTATCTTTTTCTCCTCTTATGTTAAACCAGTCAGCAGTTGTATATGATACTCTTGCTCTATTATTTACATTTCCTACTTTTCCTAGTTCACTTTCATAACCTAAACCTAAAGAAGCTGTAAATATGCTCTTAACTGCAAAAGGTTGTCTATAGTTAAATTCAACTCCTATTGCCGGTTTTATTGAATAGTAACCATTTCCTTCTACATCCAGTCTCATTTCTCCTGATTTTTCCTTAATGTTACTGAATCTTCCATATTCAATTTTTAAGCTTCCATATGGTCTGATACTTGTTCTTTCACTAGTTCTTATGTTGTATCCTACTTCATTTTTAACTGCCACACCATAAGTTGTATAATCTGATTTAGCATTGAAGATTTCATCTACTACAAGATATTTTCTATGCATTTCATTTTTAGATACATATCCTTCTCCTGAAATTGTCCATTGAAGGTTTCCATTATGGTCTGATGCAGGTGTCATTGTCTTGAAGATTCCAAGTTTTAACATAGTTTGATTTTCTCTTGATCCTCCAATGTCTTTAAACTTGAATTTGTTATGCACTCCTCCTGCATACCATCCTGATACGTTTCCTAACTTGACAGTTTCATCTTCATGCAGGTATGCAAATCCATATGCGTCACTTGTATAGTCTATAATTCCTGCTGTATCTGTAGTGTATTCGTCCTTCATTCCAAATACTTTTATTTTATTTGACTGTTTAGACTTAGTTTCCCATTCTTTAGCCAAATGAGTAATTTCCTTATCTATCAGTCTTCCTGTTCCATGTACTCTTTGTTGTATATTTGCATACTGGTGACCCATCATTTCATCAAATGCCTGTGTCAGAAGTACTGGCTCATTATTTCCTATGCTGTTAAGCTTATTAAACAGTAATTTTTCTCTGGAATCAAGAGAATTTACTCCATATCTTTGTTCCAATCCATCTGTAAAGTTCCATGCATTTTCAGTCTTTCTGACAAATGATGTATATGGTACTTTTGCCATAGCAACTCCTGTTATTTCACCATATGAATCCAATATTGGTGTTGCCATCCATGTCAGTGAACCTGCAAGTGATGTAAGTTTAAAGTTACGTCCTGTTACCTGGTCGAGGAATGGTTTTATTACATCTCCCTTAACTACCCAGTATTTTGAATTTGTCATTTCTGAATATTCTGTTCCTATTATCAATTGACTGTTTATAGGTGGTGTACTTCCATCTATATCTATTGGTCTTGTTCTTCCTAAAGTATCTACATAGAATCCAATATCTGATAATCCTAGGTTAGATTCATTACCTATCAATTTGCTTATTTCTGCAACTTCAGCATCTGAAACAGGTACTCCATCCTTTGTGAAAACAGGCTGTCCATTCTTTATGCTTATTTTTACACCTTCAAATTCCTTGTCTGTTCCACTTGCTCCTCTTACTTCCTGTCCATTAGGATCAGATGTTATTCTGCTGTTTATCTGAGCTTCTAGATCTGCTAATTCAGCAGGTGTAATATCCTTCCAGCTTATTCCGTATGTTCCTTTTCCTCTTACCTTTATTTCACCATAGTTCTTAATTGTAGCATATCTTTGTACTGTACCATCAGGATTCTTTTTACCTCTTATTACAACTCCATAGCTGTTATCCGCATCTATAAGTATTTTTGCTCCCGCTTCATTTACAAGAGTTGAACCATTCATTACTGCCACTCCTACAAGTCCGCTTACGTTAGGATTTACCATTCCGCCTCTTCCAGCATACGAATCTGTTGTCTGTATAATTCCTTTGTTTACAAACTTAGCTCCTTCATCAACATATACTCCTGTCATTGATTCTATTTTATTTGAAGCTGTAGCTCTACTTCCATCAAGTAGTATATTTCCTCTATTTTCAACAACTGTTCCTGCTCCTGAACCATACATTCCTATTGACTTATCTCCAAATATACGGATTTCTCCTTCATTGGCAATTTGACCTCCATTGTCTGTTGCCATTCCTATTCCGTATACAATTTTGCTTTTGTCACTGTATATTTGTCCAGTTAGAGGGTCTGTATAATCTGTTGCTCCAACATATATTCTTCCTGAAGCACTGTTTGTAGCTGTTGATCCTGGTGCATAAACTCCTATATTTCCTTTTCCATTAGAGAAATCCAGCAATCCATTATTTACAAAGTTTCCTCCACCAGTATTATTACCTTTGACATAGAATCCTATTACACGGTCTACATTTCCGGCAGCTATGTCTTTATTATTTGTTATTTGTGCTTTTCCACCTGAATACAGGTATGTACTGTCACTTCCCAGTGTTACACTTGTTCCTGCTGTATTAGTGTATGTATTTACCTTTGAAGGATCATCATTGTTAAGAATAAATCCGTAAGATTTTTCTCCCACTGTTACATTTGCACTATCATTTACTGAAGCTCCATTTACTGCATAAACTCCTACAGGTTCAGTATTTGGTGTAGTTGCAGTATGAGGGTCTACTATAATATTTCCTGCTACTGAAACACTTCCATCCTGTTTGTATATTCCCATACCTTCATCTTTTACATGAAGATTTCCTCCTGTCATATTTACAGGCGAATTTGTTGTTGAGTATACTCCTATTGATTTTACTCCTACTTCTATATTTCCACTTGTTAAAGTAATAGGTGATGTTCCGCTTGAAGTATATACTCCAATAGTAGGATTCTGTGCGTCTGATGAATCAGCTATTGAAATATCTGCCTTATTTTCAAATGACTGGCTTCCCTTCAGGAATACTCCCAGTGTCTTTTTACCTGAAAGTTCTAATTTCCCTTCATTTACCACTGCGTTTGGAGTATTTGCATTTGAATATATTCCTATTGAATTATCTCCACTTAAGCTTATTTTAGTTTTATTTAGCAGACTGGAGTTTATTCCTAAAATTCCCTTTGCATTGTCCTGTGTTCCTACTATCTCAGTTATTCCTGTTGAATCAAAGTTTGCATTCTGAAGGAATATTCCATTTGAATTTCTTCCAAGAGTGATTTTTCTAACTCCTGTCAGTCTTGAATTTCCTTCAACATATGCTCCTGTATAACCATCTGCTACTGTCATGTCAACCGGTGTTCCTGCTCCATCCATTTGAGCAGTACTGTTTTTCAGATAGAGCATTGTATTCTGAGTTGGAGATATATTACCTAAGTGGGAAACAAATTTTGAATCCTCAAGGTATGCGAGTACACCTTTATTGTTGAAATTAACTGTTCCATTTGCTGTAATTTCTGAATTTTTTCCATAAAAAGCTATACCATCTTCTCCTACTGTGATATCTGATGTTGTTCCTGTAGAAAGATTAGTATTTTCAGAATATATTCCTACTGAAGGTGCTCCTGTTATTTTCTTTCCAACTGTTATTTTACCATTATTTGTAACTGTATTTCTGTCAGCTGCAGCACTTCCTTTTCCTCTACTGTAAAGTCCTACTGAACCATCTCCAAGAGTGATTTCTGCATTATTTATCATTCCATTTAGTGGAGCTCCAGCATTATTTATCATATATACACCGACATTTTGTGTCGCTCCTGCTGAACTTGTTATTTTACCATCCAGATTTATACCTGTTGATGCATTTTTCAGATATACTCCTACTGATTCCTTTCCAAGTTCTATTTCAGAACCTGCTGTTGTTTCTAATTTAAGTATATCATTGCTTGTAAAATTTGGGTGAGGAAGATTTATGTATTCACCGTAAATTCCTGTTGATTGAGGACCTACTTTAATTTTCCCATCATTTTTTACTCTTGCTGATGCTGCATATATTCCAGTTGAATTATTTCCTGCTTTAAAATCAATTGTTCCCTGATTTACAATTTCATAGCCTGTATGTATCCCATTTCCATTTTTGATTCCTTCAGCCATTAATCCTATATTTTTCCCAGCGGCGATTGAACCGTCTGCTACGCTTTTAACTGTTTTTCCACTAACAATATAAGTTTCTCCATTTATAACGTGAGAAAGTACCATTCCTGGTTTTAAATCCTTATCAACTGAAGGATTGTCTATTGCCGCTATTCCTTCTTTAGTTCTAATTTCTTCTGCTGAATGTCCGTTATTGTTAAAAGTCCAGTTTCCAACGTTAATTACAGAACCTTTCAATCCATATACTCCTACTCCTGAACCACTTAAGTTAATAGTCGCATTTCCTCCATCAAAGTGTGCATTTTCTCCTACAATAGCTGCTACACTGCCTTCTGCAAGGTTAATTGTTGGTTTATCAGTAGCTGTTCCTAAGGATACTTTACTCTCTATAGTTGTATTTGCAGAAGTCTGTTTCTGTACATAAATTCCTATTCCATTTTTTCCAACATCTATTGTACCTCTATTGTATTGTATGATACTCTTATCAGCCGCAAAAATTCCTATTCCTTTTTCACCTGTTGTAATAGGAGTTTTTATTGTGTATGCTGAAGTAGACGTTCCTTGATTTTTTGCATATATTCCTATTGCATATTTTGTACCATTGTCTTCAACTGTTTTTCCTACTGTTATTGGACCATCATAGTTTGAAATATCTGTATTTCCACTTAAATATAATCCAATAATACCATCTCCTGAACTAGTTGTTGTTTTATAGTTCATAGGAGTTGAACTTGCATTTAACGTTGCAACATCGCTTGCAGATGTACCTTCTAAGTATACTCCTACTCCATATCCTGATATCTTACCTATATTAGTACCTGTTAATGCTGTATCCTTATTTTTAACATAGTAAGCAACTCTGTTCTGGTCTGTTCCCTTACCAAGATCGATTTCTGCTGTAGTTGTAGTTATAGCACTTCCTGCTGCAGCATAAACTCCTATCGACTCATTGGCAGCATTATCTAAAGTAATTTTTCCTACTCCTGAAACTGTTGACTTAGGAGCGTATACACCTACTGATTTTTCGTTATTTATGTTAATTGTTCCTGTGTTATTTATATTTAAATTTACAACAGTACCTGCTGTATTATCTGCAAATATTCCTACCGATTTATCTCCATTCACTACTATATTTTGTGTACTAGCTATCGATAATTTTTGTGTTCCAGATTCTAATTTTCCATAAATCCCTGCTGATTCAGTCTTGCTTGTTATTATATCTCCGTTATTATTTATTGTTTTATCTGCTGTTGCAGCAGTTGAAACCTTCCCAAATATTCCTACTGAATTTCCTTCTTTTACGTATATACCTTTATTCGCTGTTTTTAATCCACTGTTTGTTATATTTGAATTTTGACCATAAATTCCAGCTGAGCTTACTCCTAATATTTCTATTTTCCCACTATTAGACAGTGTAGAGTTATTTTCTCCCAATATACCAACAGAACTTACCTTCTGCATTGTTATAGTTCCTGTTGAATTTCCTGTACTTTCATTTGTGTAAATTCCTATACCAGAATCTCTTGTTGATACAATAGTACCATCATTTTGTGCTGTTGAAGCTCCTGTTCCTGTTCCTTTTGTTGCAATAAGTCCAATATTTGTATTTGTTGTCAAAGTTGCAGTATTTTTTACAGTAGAATTATTTGATGCGACTAAAACAGAAGTTGAAGTATTAGTTCCTGCTGTCGGAGTTGATACTGTATAATTTTGATCTAAATTAGCAGTTACACCACCTGTTGTATAAAATATACTTGCTCCATTTCCAAAATTTGAAATATTAATAGGGTTACTGTTCAAATAAGTTCCTACATTCACTTCTCCTGAATTTCCATTTAAAAGTCCAAAAGTTGAGTTTTGTCCTAATTCTACTTCTAAACTCTTACCTGTTTCAACTTTAAAAGTATTTCCAAATTTAGTAGCAACTGATGAATATAATCCTACTGCTCCTGTGCCTATTGTTAATTTAGAATCATCTCCAAAATTTACTTTAGCTTCTCCATCTGAATAAATTCCAATTGTCGTTCCTGTTCCACTAGCAGCTATATCTATTGGAGCCTTTATATTTAATGTTCCTGATGCATCTTTAGCATATATTCCTATTGCATCTGAACCTACACTTATTTTATTTGTTCCAGCAGTATTTTTTTCATGATTAAAAGTATACTTTCCTTCTCCATAAACTCCTATATTTCCTCCTCCTTGAACAGAAATATTACCTGTGTTTGTAAAGTTTATTGGAGTAGCAGTATTCGGTCCTTTTAATAAAACACCTATATTTCCTGTATTAGCAGGAGTATTAACTGTTATATTTCCACTATTAGCAAAGTTTCCTTGTTCTCCATAGAAAGCTGTAGATTTTTGTGCTCCACCTGCAGTAAGAGGATTTACAATAAGATCTCCACTATTTGAAGAGTCCCCTCCTTTTAGCATAGCAAACGCTATTGAATTTGTTCCATTTACAGTTATAGTTCCTTTATTAATTCCTACACCATAATTAGTTCTATCAGTACTTTCTAATAGATTATCTATTAAATTTGAATCAAATACAGACTTATAAGATTCACTCTTAACAACAAAACCATAGTTAGAGTCTCCATTAACTACAACATTAGCACCTTCATTTGCTGTTATAGATCCTGATCTTCTTAATTTTCTGTTAGCTGTTTCAACTCCATTTAATTTCCCATCATTCAACTCTTCTTCACTATCACCAACTAATAAACCTATACTCTTTGTTGCATGTTCTCCAACGGTTATAGTTCCACTACCAGCAGCTGCTCCAGTTGAAGCTCCTGTTTTTCCAAAAGGTCCAAATTCTACAGTTTTTGTACCTATATCAGCTGTAGCTGTTCCACCATAAGTACCTGTTTCTCCTTTTAATACAGGTCTCGTTGGTACCCCTGCATAAATTCCTACTGCATTTTCAACAAGAGTAGTACTCGTCCCAATATTTTGATTATTTCCTTGAGTTACAGCTGTTGTCCCTATATTGATTTTTCCTCCAACTTTAACTTCTTGTATTTCATGTAATATACCAACCCCAACACTCTTATCCCCATTTATATTGATGTCTCCTGAATTATATACTCCACTTGTCCATTTAGAATCTCCTGAAGCTGAACGACCTATTTCTCCTCCTGGAAGAGTAGCAGCTCCTGCCAGATTTCTTTGTGCTCGTAAATTAGCTGCTTTTTTATCTAATGCACCATTTAATAAAACAGTATCTAATGTACTAATACCTGGATTAAACACAGTAATAATACCAAAACTTCCACTAGAGTTTATATCGATATCTTTTTGGTTATCAGCCTTCATCAGTACTTTTCCTCTTCCTGAAGTACCTGAAGGAACAGTTGCAGTACCTATTCTAACAAAATAATTTCCATTTACAGAATACAAATGATTCCAATCTGGTTGCCAATCATGAGGATCTTCTGGTTTTAATTGCATAGCTGCACTTTCTGGAGCATTTAAAGAAATTGTTCCATCATTAATAATATGAGTCATTGTATCATTTCTTGAAGCATCAACATTTGAAAAACCAAAAGCTATTTGATTTTTATTATATTTAGTAACTCCATTTTCTTGGTAAGAATATATTCCATTAATATTACCTGTATTTGAAACCGTAGCTAATACTTGCCCTGAACCTCCTGCTTTTCCTTGTAAATCTATACCCATATTTTTACTTCTATACAGATTAACAGTTCCACCCATATTAAATTTAGAATTATTTTCTGGCTCATCTATAACCATAGCTCTTGCATCATTTGTTTTAACATTAACCGTTCCTGTATTAGGTAAAGTTACAGTTCCTGAAACATTAGCAAAAGTAAAATAATCTCTTGTCATTTCTGTCACAGTATTTATGTCATATGTCTTCGCTACACCTCCAGGAAACTTTGCATTCATACTTGTCTGGGTAGTCGGACCCAACTTGTTACTTCTCGAGTTTATTGTTGGTGCAACAGAAAATGCCACAGGATTCGGAGTATTTACTACTGGTGCTTCTAGTGTCACTTGTGCTGGTGTAGATATATTTAAAGCTGTTATAGTTGGTGGTGTTACATTTATATTTATTGTTGGTGCACTCGGTGTAATTCTTACATCTACCTCTGGTATTGTAATAACAGGTGCTGTAAGCGGTGTGTTTACCTTTGGATCAACAACTGGTGCTCCTACTGGTTCAACAGTTGGCTCAGCTACGCTTAGTGAAACAGCTTCCTTTTTTACTTCCTTTGGAGAAATTCTTGCAAGTATTTCAACTTCATTAAGAGGTTCCTGAATTTTTCTTAATTCTACAAGTCCCCATCTAACTTCTCCATTTACAGATGACCCTTTACTTTTATCAAAATTCATTTCAGAATAGATATTTCCAGTTGCATTTCTCCATGAAACCTGAGAATCACTTCCTGGAGTTATTGGATAACCCATAACTCCCATTGAATCCAATGTAGCTAATGCATTTTTCATTTTCCAGTTATTTCTGAAATACAGTCCGTTGTATGTATATCTTTCCTGTTTATCTCCATAACCATCTCCAGAAATAATGTCTGCATTAGAAAAAAAGTTCATTCCAAATTGCCATGAACTCCAAGGTGATTTTACAACCTGATCTCCCTGTTCCATTAATTGAATTAACTCTAAGTTTGCACCTCTCATGTACATCTTGTTTCTATTTCTCATGTTTTTCAGCATAGCTTGAGTTTCATCAACAGTATTTTTAAGATTCCCATCTTTGTTTTTCTTATTAGGCTCTGCTTTTACAGTATTTGATAAAAGTACTCCTGTCGTTACTCCCATCGCTCCTGCAACAAACATAAGATTTCTTGAATATTTTACTGCTTTAGAACTTCTCATTATTGATTTTGATTTCTTTTCTGAATTTTTAATTTCATCACTCATTTTATTACTCCTCTACTATTAATTTCTTTATTATAGTAGTAAATCCTGTATTTCATATGCTAAAAAACTTCTAAAATAGAACTGATGCTTTTGGAACAGGCACAACTATAACGGATTTAAGTTATGTTATTTTCACATATCTTATAATTAAATTATTTTTAGTTTAATAATACCATTTTTTTTGCTTTTTTTCAATCTTTATTTTCAAAAATAAAGTTTTTTTTCAACATTATTTCCACACAGAAAAATAGGTTTGACAATAAAAAAAGGAAATCACAAAATATGATTATTTCAATAATATCTCTATTTTGTATTTCCTTATCTTTATGTCAAATAAATAATATAGTCATTTTTAAGTATAACTACAAATAATCTGCTTATTCACCTTCCGGCAATAAAAATCCTGCTATAATATATGCTATTGCTAATGATCCACCAGAGAAAAGCGCAAGTACAACTGCAATTATTCTTATTATATTTGGATCTTGATTTGCATATTTTGCAAGCCCTCCGCATACTCCCATTATTTTTTTATCAGAAACTGATCTTGTAAGCTTTTTTTCCATGATTGCGTCCTCCTAATATATATTTATAAACAAGTTGTTTACCATAATTAATATCTTATTTTTAATTAACTTATTTTTTGAGTCCGCTTATTATAGCACATTTTTTCACATGATGTAAACCTTTTAAAGCCATTATAATTATAAAAACAGTATATTCTATCTATTATAAAATACACTTCTTGCAATTTTCAAAGTTTATGAAAATACAGTTCATGTAAAAAGAAGGCATTAAACCCTCCTGAAAATAAAGTTCTTTGCCTTCTACTTTTTCTATATAAACACATTAAAATTATTCACCATCTTCAAGTACTTCAATAATGTCCGAATTTTTATCTAAAATAACAATTTTTTTCAATTTATCATCAAATCCAAAATACAGATAATCGTATTTTTCTCCTTTAAGGTCTGTATAATCCTTCACATAATATACATTTTTTCTAGTATCTGGATAAATTAAATATTTTTTCAGTTTTCCTTCCTTTTCACCTTCAGATATTTTATCCTTCGGATAAGGCTGTGTTTTAAATCTTTTTAACCTTCTTGAATGACAGGTAAATACAATAGCTACTTCAGGATTCCACTGAATAAGATAGTGCTCACCATTTTCTTCTATAATACTGAAATTATGTTTCCCAGTTTCTTCATCAAAATATTTCTGGGAATTTGCACTGAACCATGAATATTTTTCCACTTCACTGAACATTTCACTTTTTTTCTGTGTATCTGAAGTAAATTTTTCAGCCATTATAGTCATTCCCAATACAAGAAATAGCAACAAAATAATTTTTTTCATTAATATTCCTTCTTTCTAAATGTTATATTGAATTTCTTCTATACAATTTTACCTTGATTTTACAAAATTTCAATATACAAATAATAATTAATATTTTCTCATGAAAAATTATTTTATCTTACCAATATCATTTCTAAAATACATATTTTCAAAATGTATTTTCTTCAGGGAAGTATAAGCATGTTCCCTTGCTTCTTCCAAAGTATTTCCAAATCCTACAACATTTAAGACACGTCCTCCTGAAGTGACAAAATCATCATTTTCTTTTTTTGCTCCACATATAAACAATATTTCTCCATTTTCTCCAACACTTGATAATCCTGATATTTTATCTCCTTTATTGTATTTTTCAGGATAACCTCCTGCCACTGCAACTACACAGCATGAAGACTGTTTTTTCCATACCACTTTAACTTCCGATAATTTTTTCTTAAATGCACTTTTTATCATTTCAACCATGTCTGTCTCAAGTAATGGAAGTACAGCCTGAGTTTCAGGATCTCCAAGTCTCATATTATATTCAAGCAGATATACGCCTTTTTTTGTAATCATAAGTCCAAAAAATATTACTCCTGCAAAATCCATTCCTTCACTGTGAATTCCCTTCAAAGTAGGCTCCATTATATTCTTTTTAAATTCCTCAAATACTTCACCAGTTACATATGGATTTGGTGAAATTGCCCCCATTCCTCCTGTATTAAGTCCTGTTTCATTTTCACCTATCTTTTTATGATCCTTTGCAGATAATAGAGGTAAAATTACTTTACTGTCTGTAAATGATAAAATCGAAGCTTCCACCCCGTCCAGATACTCTTCAATTACAACCTGATTTCCGGCATTTCCAAATTTTTCATCAACCATGATATCTTCCACAGCCTTAACTGCCTCATCCAGATTCTGTGCAATAATAACACCTTTTCCTGCTGCCAGCCCGCTTGCCTTTATAACTACAGGAAAATCCTTCCAGTTATTCAAAAATTCTTTAGCTTTTTCAGAATTATCAAAAATCTCATAAACAGCTGTCTTAATTCCATACTTTTTCATAAAATCTTTAGAATAGGCCTTGCTTCCTTCAAGAACTGCAGCCTTTTTATCAGGCCCGAATATCTTTAATCCATTCTTTTTAAATTCATCAACTATTCCCTGGACAAGTAGTTCCTCACTTCCAACAATAGTCAAATCAATTCCATTTTTCTTTGCAAAATCAATATATTCCTGTATGCCCTTCAATTCAACATTTTCTGCAATTTCAAGCAGCTCAGCTCCTGCATTTCCTGGTGCAATAAAAATCTTTTCAACATCTTTGTTTTGTGACAGTTTCCATGCAATGGCATGTTCTCTTCCTCCAGCTCCGACTATTAGAATTTTCATTTTTTCCTCCTCCGGCATTTTAGACTTTTGATTAGCCTATTTTCTTGTATCTTTCAAATATATTTTATCACATTTTCCCCTAATATTAAATGTAAAAATCTTTAAATTCTTGCATAATTTTTTAATCCAACTTCTGATGTCGTGGACAATCTATCAAAAAACAGTCATATAAAAATTTAGGATAAATTTTTACTTCTGGTTTATAATCCGTTTTCAAAATTTTCTCATACTCCGCCTTCAAATTCTTTATTTGTCTCTTTATCTTCCTAATTTCTTCTTTTTTATAAGATTTCGTACATTCTGTTAAAAACTCTCCATTTTTAATGCCCTCTACTTCTTCATCTTTAATCTTCAAAACTATTTTAAAATTTTCTTGTAATTTTTCTATTTCGTTTAACTGCTTTAGAGAATAAAAATAGAATCTCAGCCACCAAGCTGGAAATTGATAATCTTGAATTTTAAACTTTGAATAAATTTTCTCACTTTTCTCATAACTTCCAGCCAAATAATATAGCTCTGCAAACTCTTCTTCAAAAAAATCATCTTTATTAACCGTTTCTAGCATTAATTCATTAATTTCATTCTCAATATTTTCAAATTTCCCTAATTGAATTTTATTTACAATATAACTATATTTTATCTTAGCAAAATCCTTTTTTCCAAACTCAAAATCTTTTTTTATTAATTCTTCCAAAATTATTTTCGCCTCTTCGTATTTTCCATTAACAATCAATAAATTCACATATTCAAACTTATAAATTGGATTATTTTCTAATTCACAAGCTCTTTTATACATTTCTTCCGACTTATCATATTTCCCAACACCATAATAATTCGCCCCAAGTCCATAATAAGCCTTAGAATTATTTGGATTAAACACCACAGCCTTTCTCAAAGTTCTAATTACTCTCTTACTGCCACATCTCTGATCATCATAATAAAATCCTAGATTAGTATAAATTCTTGATTTTTCATCATTTGTCAATTTATTTTCATATTTTTTAATAAATTCATTCAATAATTTATAAATATCCTCCCATTGATAGGTTAATTCATTGTAAACTGCTGCTAATTGACACACCTTTTCTACATCTCGTGGATTTTCCAAAAGACATTCCTCCAAATAATCCTTATATTCAATAAAAGCATGCTTATAATTATCGTAACTAGTATTTTTTTTGATTTCATCCTGAATATATCTTGTCCATTCTTCTTGTGTCTGTTTCATAATTTATTCCTTCTACTTTTAAATTTCATAATGTGTCCACATACTAATAATATTTATTCTTTTC
>CALEXX010000054.1 GCA_937925095.1 uncultured Leptotrichia sp. | reverse complement strand
GAAGTAATAAAGGAGAATAAGTAAAATGAAATTTAAATATGAAAAAGAAGTGGATAAATTAATTAAATTGATATATGACTATTGGATAAAAGAAAAAATAACAAAAAAAGATTTGGATTCAAGTTTTTCTTTTACAGATGAAAAAAAAGTAGAAATTATAAAAGAAGGATTTATGCAAGCAATTCATGAAAAAAATTCAGATAAAATAGAATATTTAACGACATCAATTAGTACATTTAAATTATTTCCGAAATATTCATTAGATTTTGTTGATATTTTTAGTAAATTATCAAAAGAAGAATTTCATGAAGAACATGAAACGATAGCGTCATATTTTCAGAGACTACATTTACCCCGAACAATAGACTGCATATACGAACTAGCAACTTCAAATTTTGAAAAATACCGTTGGGATGATAATTTTGCACTGGTCAGAAAATGCTGTTTTGCTTTAGGAGATATAAATACTCCTAAGGCGAAAGAAAAATTGGAATTGTTGTTACAGAGTGAAGAAGAGACTATAAGAGAACATGCAATGGAACAGTTGAACAGATGTGATTTTACAAATAAGGACGTTGAATGAAAGGAATAATTATGAAAAAAGAAGAGGAAAGAAATATTTATGCAATATATGATGACAAAACAATAAGAGTTTATCAGGCATATAACAATGAAATAGCAGACGAGGCTTTAAAATTAGGAAAGTTTGGAAGTAAGTTCAGTTTAAACAGAATGACTTGGATAAAGCCGTCATTTCTTTGGATGATGTACCGAAGTGGCTGGGCTAGTAAGCAAGCACAAGAAAGAATACTGGCAATTGACCTGAAAAGGGAAGGATTTGATGAAATAGTGAAAAATGCTGTACTTTCATCTTTTAGAGAAGTTTCTGATTTATCTAAGGAAGAATGGAAAGAAAAACTAGAAAATTCAGAAGTAAGATGTCAATGGGATCCAGATAGGGATATTTATGGCAATCCAATAGGAAGAAGAGCGATACAGTTAGGCATAAAAGGAGAAACGGTGAAAAAATATGTAAATGAGTGGATTGTAAATATAACGGATGTAACAGATAAAGTTATTGAGATGAGAAACAGCATTCAAAATGGAACTTTTTCAGAATCTGTACTCCCTCAGGAAAAAAAGTATACTTTATAGGTAGATTGAAAAAGAAAGGCTATTTTAAATATTTTTTATCAAAAAAGCTGCCTGAAAAACAATAGATTAAAAAAATAATATTATTATTTGAAAATCGTGCTATAATATAAAAAATTATAGCTGAGGTAAAATCAATATCATAAAGAAAACTCAGTTTAATAGCTGAGTTTTTCTTCTAATGTAAAGAGGATATAATTATGAAAGAATTATTTCAAGGAAAGATAGAAATTATCGAACTGTTTAAAAAATATTATACAAAGGTAAGAAAAAAGGAAGTTGAAAATTCGACTGAATTATTGAAGGAACTGGACAGAAAAACGAAAATGCTTAATAGCAAACTAAAGATTGAAAATAATGAAAAAGACAAGATTTATAAAAAGCTGGAAAAAATTCAGGATATAAAGAACGGAAAAGTAGGAATTGTAAATGTAAACCGTTATATTATCAGATTTTTACTGATAATTCTGTTATGCATATCTTTTCTGAATATTTCACTGAATTTGAAGGGATACAACTATTTTATATACATTTCGGCAGTTATAATCATTCTACTTTCATTGCTTTCAATATTAATCACTGTAATTATAAAAAAGAAAATTTTCAGTGCCTATTATTATAATTATGACATAAAAAAGATATTTCTTATAATTATGATAAGTCTTGGAACAGGATATTTCCTAAATTCCTACAGGCAGGAGCTTGAAGATTTAAATAAGAAGTCAGTTCTGATAAAGGAAGCTGAAATAAACTCTATAGATGAACTGAAAAATAGCAGCATTGAAATAGTAAACAAGGACAGCAAGATAAAATGGAGAATAGATGAAAACCTTAAGATTATTACTAATGAAGATTCTAAAAAAGGAAATATAAATATTGAAAATACAGTGATTGATGATAATAATAAAGTAACATTGTATTTTACAAATGAAAAGAAAGAGTCTCAATGGCTGAAAGGTAAGATAATTTACTTTAACTGGGATACAGTGAAAATAAGGCTGAAGAATAAAAAAAGAATCGAAGGGGAAGTTTACGGAAAGATAATTAAACTTGATAATGGAGAGACCCTCATATTGAATAATAACTTTGAACTGAGGGATGAAAATAAGAAGATAAGCGATTTTGGAGTAATAGGAATTAACCTGAAAATAAAGGAAATAATAAATAATTTGCTATTTATAGTACTCATTATATTTATTCTGATAGAATATGAATACTACAAATTTCCAAATGAAGACAGTCAGAAAATAATTGACAGGCTGATGCTTAATGAAAGAAAAAAGAAAGCAATAAAAAAATCAGTTTTTTCAATATTACAGGCAGTAAAGCTTCTAATGTTTCCGATAGCTTTGGTGCAGACATATCTGCTGAGAAGTTATATACTTAATCTGCTTTTTGATAAAAACTTGAAAAAAGGTTATGACACAATAAGTGTTGTGCTTTCATATTTTTCAAAATCTTACCTGCTGATTTTTATTATTTTACTTCTTCCTGTATTTTTAGAGAATTTTAAAATTTTGAAAATGATTGAAAAATACATAAGGGAAAATGGTGATGATGAACTGTCACATATGAAAAATAAAAGAAACTACTCAAGAACAATAGGATATAACAGAAGAAAAAATAACAGTTATAGAATGTTTTTTGAAAAAATAAGAAATAGGAAATAAGAAATTTGAAAGGGGAAAAATGTATAAAAGGATTAATGAGAACGAAATAGAGGTTTATAAATCTGGAATATATGAAAATCATAAGGATTATAAGTCCTTCCTGCCTTCTAAGATTAATTACCAGTGGGAATGGAACAATCCTAAACTGAATGTATTACTGGAAGAAGCGAATATAGAAATTGGTAACTTAAAAAGTTATTCAGAGCTTATTCCAAATATAGATCTTTATATAAAAATGCATATAAAAATGGAAGCAAATAAATCTAACAGGATAGAAGGAACCCAGACATCAATTGAAGAAGAATTGATGCCGATAATGGAAGTATCTCCCGAAAAAAGAAATGATGTAAGAGAAGTACAGAATTATATAGATGCTTTGCAGTATAGTGTTGACAGGATAATAAAAGAAGATTTTCCTTTAAGTTCAAGACTTATAAGGGAAATTCATAAAGAACTGATGAAGGGAGTCAGAGGGGAAAGAAAAACTCCAGGAGAATATAGGATAAGCCAAAACTGGATAGGTGGTTCAATGCCGTCAAATGCAGTATATGTTCCTCCTGCACATATACATATTCAGGATCTAATTTCGGATATGGAAAAGTTTATTCACAATGATAATATTTTTATTCCTAAATTAATAAGAATTGCAATGATACATTATCAATTTGAAAGCATTCATCCTTTTTTAGATGGAAATGGGAGAGTTGGACGAATAATAATACCGTTGTATCTACTTAGTTCAAAAATGTTAAGTAAACCTTGTTTTTATATATCAGATTATTTTGAGAGGTATAGGACAGAATATTATGAAGCATTGAATAGAGTAAGACTTTATAATGACATGACAGGATGGATAAATTTCTTTTTGCAGGCAACTATTGAAACTGCAAAAACAGCAAGAAGAAAATTTGAAAAAGCTGTAATTTTTGTTGAAAAAATGAATAAAAATGTGGATAATATATCAGGTAAGAATAATAATATACGACAAATACTAGAAAGTTTCTATGAAAATCCTATTCAGGAAACATCAGAATTAATAGAAAAACTTAAAATAAGTAAAGCAACTATAAATAGGGCAATTACATCAATGGAAGAACAAAACATTATATCAGAAACAACAGGAAATAGTAGAAATAGAATTTATGTAATGGAAGAGTATCTTAATATATTCAAAAAATAAAATATAGACTTAAAAAAACGAAAAATTGAGTCTAAAAAAATTTATAGGCTCAAAAAAGTAAAAAATTGAGTCTAAAAAAATTTATAGGCTCAAAAAATGAAAAAATTGAGTCTAAAAAATATAAATCAAAACAAAGAGGGATAAAAATGATATATCTAGATAATGCGGCAAGTACAAAGCCAAGTGAGGAAGTCATAAAAGTAATGACTGATGCAATGAGGGAAAGTTATGGGAATCCTGATGCAATTCATGATTTTTCTCATGAAATATTTTTAAAAATAAAAAATGCGAGAAAAATAGTAGGAAATTTTTTAGGGGTAAATCCTGCAAGAGTGTACTTTACAGCGGGAGGTTCAGACGGAAATAATCTTGTTATTCAGGGAATTGTTGAAGCAAATTCAAGAATAAAGAAACATCTGATTACTACAAAAATAGAGCATCCGTCTGTTTATGATACATTCAAGTATTATGAAACAAAGGGATTTGAAGTTGATTTTCTTGATGTGGACAAGGACGGGTTTATTAATACGGAACAGCTAAAAAGTCTTCTAAGAGATGACACATCCCTTGTTTCAATAGGAGCTGTAAACAGTGAAGTAGGTTCTATCCAGAATTTAAAGGAAATTGCTAAAATTATAAAGGGAAAAAGTAAGGAAATTTATTTTCACACTGATTTTGTGCAGGGACTTGGATGCACAGAAATAAAATTTGATAAAATTCCTGTGGATGCAATCACTGTGAGCGGACATAAAATATGTGCACCAAAAGGAATTGGAGCAGTGTATGTTGCTGAAAATGTAAAGATTGCAAATGTTATTCATGGCTCAAATTCTGAAAATGGAATTGTAAAAAGAACTATGCCGACAGAACTGATACTGGGATTTGCAAAGGCTGTGGAAATACTGGATAAAAATTATAAGAAGGATATGGAGTATCTTCAGAATCTTAAAATTGAATTTGCAAAAAAAATAGAGGAAAATATTGCTGATGTAAAAATTAATTCTATATTTGATATTGAAAAATCAAGCCCTAAAGTTCTTAATGTGTCATTTAAAGGAACTAAAGGGGAAGTCCTTACACATTTTTTAGGAATGAACGGAATTTACGTTTCAACGGGATCGGCATGTTCGTCTAAAAAAGGGAATAGCAGAATTCTTACAGTAATGGGATTAAAGCAGGATGAGCTTGACGGAGCAATAAGATTCAGTTTTTATTCAGGAAACACTTCGGAGGAAATAGATAAAACTGTGGAAGTTCTGAAAAAAAGTGTGGAACAGATAAGAAAAATGAGATAAAATATTAATAAAAAATAGAATAGATATAGAAAGGAATATAAGTATGAATTATACGGATAAATCCCTGCTGAACTCAGTAGGACTGTCATATGGTGAACTGTCCTTAAAGGGAAAAAATAGAGGTCAGTTTGAAAGAATGCTAAGAAACAGAATACATAAATCTTTAAATGGATACAATCATGAACTGGTTGATGATTTGTCAAAGCTGTATGTAATAGTAGATAATAATGACATGGATGAAGTTGTTGAAAAATTGAAAAAAATATTTGGAGTTGTAGGATTAAACCCTTCAGCAAGAGTAAACAGGGAAGATGAAGAAATAAAGGCAAAGGTGCTGGAATTTGCAAATTATGCCTATGAACAGGGAGCGAGAACTTTTAAAATAGGAGTAAATAGAAGTAACAAAGGATTTGAGAAAAAATCTATGGATTATGCAAGGGAACTGGGAGCACATGTTCTTATAAATAGTCCATTTGAAAAGGTTCAGATGAAGGATCCTGATGTCCAGATAAATGTTGATATAAGAAAAGATGTATATGTGTATACTGAAAGAATTAAAACGTATGGAGGATTACCAATCGGTTCAACAGGAAAAGGTCTGGTACTGCTTTCAGGAGGAATTGACAGTCCGGTTGCTTCATTTATGATGGCAAAAAGGGGAATGCGTATAAATTTTGTAACATTCCACAGTTTTCCATTTACAAGTAAGCAGGCTCTTGAAAAAATAAAGGAACTGACAGATATATTGTCAATTTACACAGGGAAAACAAGACTTTATTCAATGAATATACTTAAAATTCAGGAAGCGATAAATACAAAAACTAAAAAGGAACTGGCTACAATACTTACAAGAAGGGCAATGATGAGGCTTGCTGAAAGATTAAGCGAAACAATGAATTATCATGCACTTATAACAGGTGAAAGCTTAGGGCAGGTTGCATCCCAGACAATGGGAGGGCTTACTTGTACAAATGCTTCAATGGAAAGACTTCCAGTATTCAGACCTCTTATAGGAATGGATAAAACTGAAATAATAGACATTGCAAAGGAAATAGGAACGTATGAAAAATCAATAGAACCGTTTGAAGATTCATGTGTAATATTTGCACCGAAACATCCGGTTACAAATCCTAAGCTTGAAGATGTTCTGGCAGAAGAGGCAAAAATTGAAAATTATGATGAACTTATGGCAGAAATATTTGAAGAAAAAGAATTTTTCAATATGGGATAATGAATATAGAAATATAAAATATACTGATAATCTGGAGTATGTATTTAATCAGTAATCTCTGAAAGGAATGACTACAAAGTATGAAAATAAAATTCAGTATTTCAGACATATTATCAAAAATAAACAGAGAAAATTTGAAAAAAAGATTCAAGGAAGCGGCACAGATGATAAATCTAATATATCGCAATTACAGTGATGGAGAAACCCAGATGCTTTCAACTTCCCTGACTTATTTTTCAATGTTGGCTATTTTTCCGGTTATAGCTTTAATATTAGGTATATCAAAAGGGTTTGGATTTGACAGGATATTTATTAGAAAAATTTTTGAAATAGTTCCTCAGAATGGAGGGATAGCGAGTACTGTCCTGGATGTTGCAAACAAGCTTTTAATTTCCACTGAAGGAAGTATACTGACAGGAGTCGGGGTAGTTATTCTGATTAATTCCGCTATAAAAGTTCTGATGGTTCTGGAAGATTCATTTAATAAAATATGGCATGTAAACAGGAGCAGATCCTTTACAAGAAGAATAGTAGACTACATTGCCATTATATTTATAGGGCCTATATTCTTTATAGTAATTATAGCTACAAACTCGTATGTAATAGAAAAAGCGGGGGAACTTTTCTTAGGAAAAACTCTTGTGATAGGACTGTTTATAAAAGTGGTAGGACCGTCGTTTTACATTCTGCTGTTTACATTGCTTTTTTATCTTATTCCAAATACGAATGTAAAATTAAAACCGGCATTTATTTCAGGAATAGTAACGGCACTGTTATGCTTTATCTTAAAGGAAGCATTTGTATTCCTGCAGTCATTTATAACAAAATATAATGCAATATATGGAAGTTTAGCGTTTATTCCGATTTTCCTTGTGTGGGTGCAGTATATATGGGTGACTATATTGCTGGGGGCACAGATAGCCTTTTCAATTCAGACGTCTGATGAATTTTTATACAATGAAAAAGTGGAAATGCCTATAAAACTTAGAAAAGAAGCAGGAATACTAATTCTTGTACTGATAATAAGAAGGTTTAAGGAAAATGCTAATCCTTACACACATATGGAACTGTCAAAAAGACTTGATATGGAAAGACTATTTGTAAAGGATATTCTTTCAGATCTTGAAAAAATAGGATTTATTAATGAAATTATGGCGGATAAAAATGGGGAAAGTGGATATCAGATTGCCTATGATCCGGAAGTATTTACTGTAAAAAACTTTATAGAGAAGTTTGAAGGGAAAAACGAAGACAGATATGAAGATGTTTTTGATAATCTTATAAATGAAGACAAGGAACTTCTGGAAGAAATAAGAAAAAATATTTTACTTGAAAATGACACTTTATTAAAAAATATATAGGGCAGGGAGAAAAATGGAGATATTAATTATAGTAATGATAGCTATAATGCTTATAATAACAGCACTTACACTGTACCAGCTTTTTAAAATAAGAAAACAGCAGCAGCTGGAAATACTTTATCTGAAAGATGAAATAGAACAGCTGATGATAAAGGAATTTATATCGAGTACAGAAAAAAGTGTAAATGAAAATGCAAGAAGACTTGGTGAAATTGAAAAAACAACTACACTGAGTATGAAAAATAATTTATTGCAGGGGATAGGCGAAGTTAATAATGCATTATCAGGAAATAACGAAAAACTGTTAATGAAGTTCAATGATTTTATTCAGAAAATTGGAGTTGTAATGAATGAAAATAATCAGGGGCTGACATCAAACATAAACAGATTCAAGGATGAATTTAAAAAGAGTGTAAATGAAGATTTTGAAGCATTGAACAGAAAAATAGAGGGAAGGCTTGATCTTATGAATGCCAAAGTTGAAGAAAGGCTTACAAAGGGATTTGAAGAAACAACAAAAACTTTTGGAAGTGTTCTTGAAAGATTGGGAAAAATTGATGAAGCACAGAAAAAGATAGAGTCTCTTTCAAGTAATGTAGTTTCACTTCAGGATATTCTGACAGATAAGAAAACTAGGGGAATATTTGGAGAAGTACAGCTTTATCAAATATTGGCATCGATTTTTGGAGAAAAAAATGACAGGGTATATGCAAAACAGTACAAACTCTCAAATAATACCCTGGTAGATGCAATTCTTTTTACACCTGAACCAATTGGAAATATTGCAATTGATTCGAAATTTCCGCTGGAGAACTATCGTAGGATGTATGATCCGGAATTGACAAATGAAGAAAGAATGAACGCGAGAAAGGAATTCAGTGGTAACCTTAAAAAACATATTGATGATATTTCAACAAAGTACATCATCAGAAATGAAACAAGTGACCAGGCTATAATGTTTTTACCTGCTGAGGCAATTTTTGCAGAAATTAATGCTTATCATACAGATGTTATTGACTATGCCTACAAAAGAAATGTAAGGATAGCTTCTCCAACAACATTGGTTTCAGTACTGACAACAATACAGATGGTACTCACAAATATTGAAAGGGAAAAGTATGCTGATGTAATTCAGGAAGAACTTGGAAAACTTCATGAAGAATTTGGAAGATATGAAAAGAGATGGAAGGCACTTGAGAAGGATATAGACAAAATAACAAGGGATGTAAAGGATATCACAACAACATCAAATAAAATAAGCAAAAGATTTATTGCAATATCGAATGTAAATATGTCTGAACAGATAGAAAACAGAAAAAATGAAATAATAGATATAGAGGAGCAGTCTGATGATGAATAAAACAGGGAAAAATGGAATAATCTTTGGTAAATTTTACCCATTACATATAGGTCATGTGGATTTTATACAAAGGGCAAGCGGATATGTGGACACATTATATGTTTTCGTATGTACTGATGATGAAAGAGATTTGAAGCTGTTTAATGAATCAAAAATGAAAAAAATGCCAACTACAAAGGATAGAATCAGATTTGTTACACAGACTTTTAAATATCAGGAAAATATAAAGGTAATTCATCTTGCAGAAGATGGAATACCCTCTTATCCTAATGGATGGGTAGGATGGACTGATAGGGTTAAGGAAGTTTTAGCCAGAAACGATATAAAAATTGATGTAATTTTCACAAATGAACCGCAGGATGTGGAAAACTATAAAAAAAACTTCATTGATGCTGGAAACACTGCTGATGTATTTAATGACAACCTTGAAATAATGACAATAGATACATCAAGAAATAATTTTAATATAAGTGCAACAGAAATTCGTAAGGATCCTTATAAAAACTGGCAGTTTATACCAAAATATGTAAGAGAGTTTTTTATATTGAAGGTGGGGATTATAGGAACTGAACATTCCGGGAAAACTAATTTGACTCATAAGTTGGCAAACCATTATAATACTACATACGTAAAGGAATATAGAAAAGAATATATAGAAGAAGTGCTTCAGAATAATGAAGATAACCTTCAATATGAAGATTATAGCCAGATAGCATACGGACAGAATCAGAAAATATCAGAAAGTGTAAAAAATGCTGACAGACTTGTTGTTGTTGATACGGAATTTACTTCATTGCAGGCACAGTATATAAAAAATAATGGAAGTGAACATCCTGTAATAGAAGATTTTATAAGAAACAGTAATTTTGATGTGTTAATATATATTGAAAAAACAGATCAGAAGGGAACTTTTGATGAAATACTTCAAAAGTTACTTGAAAAAAATAATAAAAAATATGTAAAACTGACACATGAAAATAATACAAGCCTGACAGAAAATTATATAAAAAGTATAGAAATAATAGATGATTATATAAATCAGAAAACAGTTTAAAGTATTAATAATACTTAAAAATAGAGTCAAACATCATATTGAAATTTAAAATTTGAAAAATATTTATAAAAGATAGTTGACTTTATTGTGAAAGTATGTTATTATAATTGAGCTAGTTTATTCTGGTAATACCAATATTTTATTGGGAGGGATAGAAAACAATGAGAGTACAAGTTATTTTAGAATGCACTGAAACTAAGTTGAGACATTATGTTACAACTAAAAACAAAAAAACTCATCCTGAAAGATTAGAAATGAGAAAATA
>CALEXX010000053.1 GCA_937925095.1 uncultured Leptotrichia sp. | reverse complement strand
CATTTGAATCTCATTATTTTAAAGAGATAGAACGTTGTTAAATAATTTGAATTTTATCTCAAATTACATTATTTTTCTTATTTATCAGATTTTGTTTTTGAAAAATATCTTATTCCTATTACTGCTGCAATTACCATTATGATACTTATTAAATATGGTGCCCTTATTCCAATTCCAGGAACAATAAGGTCTTCCACTCTGAACGTACTTACAAAGACTCTTATTATTGCATACATTATAAGATAAATCATAGTAAGCACACCCGGATTATATTCTTTTTTTCTAAAATAAAACCATAATAATATAAATCCTATAAGGTTTAATACTGATTCATAGAGCATTGCCGGATGTAGTGGATAATTGGGAAACTCCATTCCCGCAGGACTGTCTTGTGGAAACACCAATCCCCATGGAACTAGTTCCTTAAATTTTGTTTGTGCTTCTAAACTCATTGATTGATAAGATGTCCACCATTCACTAAATTTTCCAGAAAATATTACATTCCATGGAGTAAATGTAGGTACTCCGTGAATTTCTCCATTTGCCAGATTTCCAAAACGTCCTAAGAACTGACCGAATAATAAAGGTCCTACTCCCATATCAGTTAATGTCCACAAACTTATTTTATGCTTTTTTGCATATAGATATGATCCTATAAGTCCTCCTATTATTCCACCATGTATTGCAAGTCCTCCTTCCCATACCTTCAGCATAGAAATTGGGTCACTTGCATATTCATTAAATTTCATTATTATATAATATGCTCTTGCACCTACAAGGCCTGATATCATTGCAAAAAAAGCAAAATCTTCTATCATTTTTTTATTTTTTATACCTCTTTTTTTAGCAACGTCATCTTTTTCAGCAATTTTTATTCCTATAATAAAAGCCAGAATATACATTAAACTGTATATTCTAAGCTCAAAGTTTCCTATTTTAAATAAAGTTGGTCTCATTTACTCTCCTAGCCAATCTGTTTTCTCAATTCTTCTTCAAATATTACAAAGAAATCATCTACCTGTTCTTTTGTAATTTCTCCTAAGATTCCTATTCTCATAAGACTTGCTGCATATTTACCTTTTCCACCTGTAACAGTAAATCCTTTTTCTTCCAGTGCATTAATAATATCTTTTATTATTACACCTTCCCTATAAACTGAAATTAGGGTATTTGTTCTATTTTTTTCTTCTTTAACAAGTAAATTGAATCCTAATTTTTGTGCTTTTTCTTCTATATGTTTTCTTAATTCATATTTTTCATTAATACATTTTTCAATTCCTTTTGCCAGTAAATCCTTTAGTGAATAATTTAATGCTATTATCAGTGATATAGCAGGTGTATATGGAGTTTCTGTCATTTCATCAAAATATTTTTCATACTGTTTTATGCTTAAATAATATTTTGGCAAGTCTGATTTTTCCATTGCTTTTCTTGCTTTGTCACTTGTTGTAACAAATGATAATCCAGGTGGTATTAAAAATGCTTTTTGACTTCCTGCAATGGCAACGTCTATATTCCATCCATCAAAATCAAAGTCATTTGCCACTAAGCCACTTATTGTATCAACTACAAGTAAAATATCTGTATTTTTAGTAAGATCTCCTAATGCTTTCATATCATTCAGAATTCCTACAGATGTTTCACTATGAGTAGCAAGTATCCCCTTCAAGTCCGGATTTTCTGAAAGAATTTTCTTTACATCATCAAGTTCATATCCATCACCAAATTCATATTTTAAATTAATAACATCTAAACCATAAATTTCAGCAATTTTAGCAAATCTTTCTCCAAAATATCCTGTATTGATTACAAGCACTTTTTCCCCTTTTGAAAAGAAATTTACTATAGCAGCTTCCATGGCACCTGTACCTGAAGTTGTTAAAGTATACACATCATTTTTTGTTTTAAAAACTTTTTTCAGGTTTTCATTGTTTTCTTTTAAAATTCTTCTAAACTCAGGCGTTCTGTGATGTATGATATCCTCCCCAAATATTTTCAGATATCTTTCCGGTATATTTGTAGGTCCCGGAGTTAATAATAACTTTGAACTCATAATTTCCTCCTTAAAATATATTTAATATTCTTTTGTTAATTTATCATATGCCATCAATTTTTTCAATATTTCCTCAACATCATCAAGTTTTAGCATATTTGGACCATCAGAAAGTCCTTTTTCAGGTTCTGGATGAACTTCAGCAAAAATCCCATCCACTCCAACTGATACTGCTGCTCTTGCAAGAGGATAAACATATGCCCTGTTTCCTCCTGAAGTTTCTCCCTGACCACCAGGTATTTGCACTGAATGCGTTGCATCAAATACAACAGGATATCCAAATTTTCTCATTTCAAGCAATCCTCTCATATCCACTACAAGATTATTGTATCCAAAACTTGCTCCACGTTCACATAACATTATATTTGGATTTCCTATTTCTTCAAATTTTTTTACAACATTTTTCATGTCCCAAGGTGCTAAAAATTGACCTTTTTTAATATTTACAGCTTTCCCAGTCTCTCCTGCAGCTATTAATAAATCTGTCTGTCTTGAAAGAAATGCAGGTATCTGCAATATGTCTATTACCTTTGCTGCTTCCTTACAATGCCATGGTTCGTGAATATCAGTGGCAAGTGCTACTCCATATTTCTCTTTTACTCTTGAAAGTATTTCAAGCCCTTTTTCAAGTCCAGGCCCTCTAAAAGAACTGATTGATGACCTGTTTGCCTTATCAAAAGACGCCTTAAATATATACTGAATATTTAGTTTGTCAGTTATTTTCTTCATTTTTTCTGCAACTGTCATTACTAAATCTTCAGATTCAATAACACAAGGCCCTGCTATTAAAAATATTTTACCATTCCCAACAGTTATATTTTCAGTGATTTTAACTTCCTTTACTTTGTCTATAAGCATTTTCTCATCCTTTCACTGTTTATTTTATTGATTCTATTCTTATTTTACCACTTATAGTATAAGATGGCAAATAATTATTTCATTTTTTCCTGTATTTTTTCAGGTATCATAACTACCTGTACATCTAAATCTTTTGGTCTGAAATCTTTATCTATACATTCTTCCCAATATTCAAGATGACATTTATCAATCCAGCTTTCTGAATTTTCAACCTCTATACCCCCTTCTCCTTGAACAGAATACCAGTAAAGATATTCTTCACCATCAAGTATTTCACGAAAAATTGTTTCTACATACATTTTTTCACCGTCAAGAGTTAAAAGTACATCTTTCATATTATTATTTAGAAATTTCATCCATTCATCCACTTTTTCACTTTTTCCTTTTATTACTCTAAACCTTGTCAATTCAATATTAATCATAGCCATATTTCCCTTTCATGTTTATAAATATAATAACTGACCTGATTACCTATTACTTCATTATTTCATCAATTACTCCACCACCAAGGCAAACTTCACCCTTATAAGCAACTACTATCTGTCCTGGAGTTACCGCCTTCTGAGGTTCATCAAATAAAACTTCATATTTTTCATCTGAAAGTTTTTTTATCGTAGCCTTTGAATCAGACTGTCTATATCTAAATTTTACAGTACATTCCAGCGGAAATTCCATATCTTCCATATTAATAAAATTAAAATCTGTTGCAATAAGTCCTTTAGAATAAAGAACTGACTTATCCCCCTGTGTTACTATCAATTCATTAGTTTCAAGATTTTTATCTACAACAAACCATGGTTCTCCTGTACCTTCTTTACTGTTTCCAATCCCGATTCCCTTTCTCTGTCCTATTGTATAATACATAAGTCCATTATGTTTCCCAAGTATTTTTCCTTCTGTATTTACAATATTTCCACCTTTTGCAGGTAAATATTTTGAAAGAAACTCATTAAAATCCCTTTCCCCAATAAAACATATACCTGTACTATCCTTCTTTTTTGCCGTTGCGAGATTATACTTTTCCGCAATTTCCCTAATTTGAGGTTTTGTATATTCACCTATTGGAAATAATACTTTTTCCAGTTGTTCCTGAGTCAGCTGACACAAAAAGTAAGTCTGGTCTTTATTGTCGTCTATTCCTCTAAGCATTACTGATTTTATTTCCCCATCTTTTTCTTCGTGTATTATTCTCGCATAATGTCCTGTTGCCACATAATCTGCCCCCAGTTTTATTGCATAATCAAGAAATGCCTTGAATTTTATTTCCTTGTTACACATAACATCAGGATTTGGTGTTCTTCCCTTTTTATATTCATCTAGAAAGTAAGTAAATACCTTATCCCAGTACTCTTTTACAAAATTTACAGAATAATATGGAATCTCAAGCTGTTCTGCCACAGCAATTACATCTTTGTAATCTTCTTCAGCCATGCAGTTTCCATTGTCATCCTTTTCTTCCCAGTTTTTCATGAAAACTCCTATCACTTCATACCCCTGTTCTTTTAATAATATAGCTGCGACTGAAGAATCTACACCTCCAGACATTCCTAAAACTACTCTTTTATTTTTTAACATAATAATTTCCTTCCTAATAATAATTATTTTTATCTATTTGTTTTTTTATTTTCATTAACATATTGACAATATGGTTTTTAAATTATAAAATTAGTCATAATATAATTTTTAACGAGGTAAAAAATGAATAAAACATATCTAAAAAAGAATAATGTTATTCATCAAAGCGCAAAGCTTTTTTATTACAAAGGTTACAAAAATACTTCTGTATCTGATATTCTAAATGAATGTAAAATCCCAAAAGGATCATTCTACTATTATTTTAAATCAAAAAATGACTTACTTATGACGGTAATTGACCATCATACAGATAATCTGATACATTTTTTTAATATAACAGTTGACGATTTATCAATACTCAAATTAAAAATCTTTTTTAAAAATTTTTTTAATAGCATTGAACTTAACAAATTTCATGGAGGCAGTCCTTTAGGAAACCTTGCCATTGAACTTTCAGATATTAATGATGAAGCAAGGGATAAACTGCTGGAATCTTATAAAAAAATTGAACAGAGAATCTCTTTTTTCCTTGGTGCATTAAAGCATTTTCACCCAGAAGAATACTCTGAAGTAGAACCTGAACTGTATGCAAGAATTCTTGTTTCTCTTCTGGAAGGAACTATGCTAAAAATAAAAACTGAAAGAAACAACAGTTCCATAAACGACTTTCTTAATTTTTTCGATAAAATTTTTAAGCTGTCGTAATCTACATAATTATTATTTCTAATATACTAAAAAGGGACTTTCCTTTGGAATTCATCCAAGTCAGTCTCTTTTTATTGTTATTTGTAATCTTCTTTTGTGCTTGAAACTACCTTTCCGTCTTCAGTTACATTGACAATATAATAGTTATCTTTTCCATACATAACTAATTTCCAATTTCTATAACCTCTTTTATATACTCCTATATTTTTTCTACTAACTTCTTCTCCAAACTTTTTGGATACTTCTTCAATTCCTCTTTCAACTACAGTATTTTTTGATACTACTTCAGACTCTGCAACAGTTCTTTTCCCAAGAGAAGAACAGCTGAATAAAAGTATCATCATTAAAAACAGTAAGTATTTTCTTTTCATTAGCTATTCACAACCTCTATATTAATATCAAACTGTATATTCTTTTTCTCTTTATCTAAATAAGTGACTTTAATTTCCTTTAAAATAGCTCCTGGATTTTTTTCAAGTATAGAATTTATATTTTCATTTGTTTCATCTATTTTTTCAAAATGCTTTGCCAGTTCAGAATTATCAAGTCCTTTTAATTTTAGATAATTAAACATATTAAATTCCATTTTCCCTCCCGTATGTTAATTTAAAGTTTTTTATATATTTTGCTGATTATTTCCTCAACAGTCAGATCTGTTTTAAATCCTGCAGCCTTAATATGTCCTCCACCGTTAAAAATAGAAGCTATTTCATTTACATTGTATTTATCATTACATCTTAGGCTACCTTTTCTTTTACCTTCCTCTTCCCTTAAAAATAGTGATAACTCCATACCTTCTATTTTTAATAGAAATTCCGCTATTCCATCTGTATCATCTTTTGTTACATTCAATTTTTTTATTTTTTCTTCTGATAAGTAATAATAAATAAATCCATATTTATCATCTATGACTTTATTTTCATACACATCTCCAAATAAGTCCGATTTCTCTTTACTCATTGAAAAGAGAATATTTGCAATTTTATGGTTATTTACTCCTGCTTTTATTAATTTGCTGCAGATTTCAAATGTTTTTTCAGTTACATTATCATGTCTAAAATTTCCTGTATCATTTATTATTCCCAAATAAATGTACTCAGCTATTTTCTTATTAAGTTCTATTTTAAATATTTCTAAAAATTTATATATTAGCTCAGCTGTTGAACACACATCTTCCACATAATTATAATCAGCATGTTCTGTATTGCTTACATGATGATCTATATTTATTGAAGTTTTAGATATTTTTTTAAGTTCAACTGTTCTTCCATATCTTTCTTCATTTGCACAATCCAGACTTATGAAAAGGTCATACTCTGAATCAGAAGAAAAACTTTCATATGTTTCAAGAAAAATATTTTCCTGAAATTTCCCAATATATTTAGGAAGCTTGTCATCTATTACAATTTTAACTTTAATAAAGTCTGAGACATTTTTTATATATTTTTTGTTGTACTCATCAATCATCAGAAAAAAAGCTAAAACTGAACCAAGTGCATCTCCATCAGGAGAAGTATGCACTGTTAATACTATGCTTTTTGAATTTACAATTTTTTCTACTATTTCTTCAGGAGTTATATTTCCTCTATACTTCTCTACTCTTTCAGTCATATTATTTTCCTGCCGATCTAATTATATATTTCGATGAAGGTAATTTGCTTTTTACCTGATTTTCTAAAGAACTTAACGTTGCCTGGTTATCGGTACTTGCTGAAACTATTACATATAATGTTTTTCCTTTTCCTGAAATTTTATGATAACTGAAACTTCCTCCCAATTTACTTACTGCACTTTTTGCAGCCGCTTCTGAACTGAGGGTTGCAACCTGAATATATTTTCTTGGAATTTTCTTCACTTCATTATTCTTTTTCTGTGCCTGCTGAGCCAAAGCTTTTTCTTTTGCTTTTTTCTCAGCTTCCCTTGCAGCCGCTTCCTTCTGTTCCTTTGCTTTTTTTGCAGCAGCTATTGCTTCAGCTTCCTTCGCTTTCTTTTCTGCCAATGCTTTTTTCTGCTGGGCTATCTGATCAACTATTTTTCTTTGAGCTTCTTCCTCAGCTTTTTTCTCTTCCTTCGCTTTTTTTAGTGTTTCTGCCTTTTTCTTATCTACGTTCTGCTGTGCTTCATTTATTTTCTTAGTTTCTTTATTTTCTTCTGAATTTTGTACAGTTGCATCAGTCTGTTCAGTTTCTGTTTGCCTATTACTACTAGTTAAAACCGTTATATCACTTCCTGAATTTAATATTTTTTCCTTTTCTTCCGGTGAATTATAAAAATCTTTCTTACGTATATTTAACTTTTTCTCAACTTTTCCTGTTTCCTGCATTTTCTTTTTTCTGAATTCAGAAATTTCAACAAGACCATAAGAAAGTACAGCTATTAGCCCCACTAATCTTATAATTTTATAAGGATTTATACGAAAACTCATACTTAATCTTGAGAGACTATAATTTAAAAAATAATATGAAAACTATACTTTTGAATTATTTATAATTTTACAATGTAAAACAGCAAATAAAAACAATATGGTTTTTATATTTATATTTTTACTATTTTGAGACAGCCTCTCTCTCCTTTCTACAATTTTTCTCTCTGATAAACTATATATTTTTAATTTATTATTTTTTTCAATATTTTTTTTGAATTTTCTGCTGCCAGTTCTGCAAACTTGTCATATTCCATTGAAGATTCATCTGTAACAGAATCAGAAATAGATCTTATAATAAGAAACTTTACATTCATTAAGTAGCATACCTGAGCAACTGCCCCACTTTCCATATCTACACATAATGCTTCAAATTCCTTACCTAAATCCAGCTTTTCTTCTCTTTTATATATAAACTGATCTCCAGTAAGAATTCTTCCATAATGCAGTTTTATTTCATCATATGATGTTTCCTTAACTTTTTTTATTAAATCCTCATCACCTTTAAATGACCATACTTCCATTTGAGGAATCTGTCCTTTTTTATATCCAAAGGCTTCTACTTCAAAATCATGCTGAACTACATCATCAGCTATTACGATGTCTCCTATTCCTACTGCTTTAGCAAGTGCACCAGCAACTCCGGAAAATATTACTTCATCAATATCATATTTTTCTATCAGAAGTGTAGCAGTAACTGCCGCATTTACTTTTCCTATACCTGATTGGACAAAAACAATATTCTTATTATTAAATTTTCCTTCAAAAAATGTGATTCTTCCTATTTTTTTTTCCTTGATATCTTCTATTTCATTGATTATTGCTTTCATTTCTGTTTCTGTGGCACATATTATCCCAATCATTTTTTCTCCTAATATTTTATTTTATTTTTACAATCCTAATGAAATTTCATCTACATTTTCTTCTGTAACCTTAGCTTCTGTCATTTTGCATGTTCTCACATCCGGATTATACAGTTTCGCTTTAAACTCCCATTTCTGGTATTTTTCCATCTGTTCAATCCTGTCAGTTGCCATTCCAATTTCATGACCATCTTTATCCTGACATGGAACTTTCAGTACAAGATTCTTCTTTGTAGGTCCATTATGGGAAAGTTTTCCACTTATTACTGCAACCCCATTATCCATTACAAGTTCTGCATCAGAGAATCGGTATTTTACATCTTTGGCTTTTATTTCACCATTTTTACTTCCTATAATTCTTGTAATTATATTTGTAGCCCCTATTATTGGCTCAACACTTCCGGCAACACCGGCAATTCCACTTATTATTGAACACGAAGAAAACAGTGCCAGTATTCCTGCAATAAGAATTTTTCTTTTCATATCTAATTAGTCCTTTTCGACATAAATTATTTATAACACTTTTTTTCTAAAGTTATATAATAAATTATATTATATTATCTTTTAATTTTCAATAACTTTTTTCTTTGTCCCTGTTTTTTATATAACGAAATAAAAAGCCCGTTTTCAGGGCTTTCTATTATCCTATTATTTTTTAAATTTATCTGTTACTTTCTCTGCTAAATCTTTTGCTCCGTCTACTGTTTTATTAAGGGCATCTTCTGCTCCTTTTTTTATATCCTGAGCTACTTTACTGTCTCCTAATTTTTTTGCTTCGTCAACAGCTTTACCAGCTAAATCTTTTGCTCCATCTACTGTTTTATTAAGGGCATCCTCTGCTCCTTTTTTTATGTCCTGAGCTACTTTACTGTCTCCTAATTTTTTTGCTTCATCAACAGCTTTATCCGCTAAATCTTTTGCACCTTCTACAGTCTTGTTTAGAGCTTCTTCTGCTCCTTTTTTTAAATCATTAAAGTTCATAGCATTCCTCCCATTTTTTATTTTATTTTCACGTACTAATATTATACCTCATTTTTCTATTTTTTTAAACATATTTTTTAAAAAAATGCTATAAATTCGTTATTTTTAAAATTAGACATACTCTTTTTCTAATTATTCCACTGTTACTGACTTAGCAAGATTTCTTGGTTTATCAACATCATTTCCTTTAAGCTTTGATAAATGATACGCCAGCAGCTGATGAATTATTATTGAAAGGAATCCTGTATAGTCATCTTCCACATTTGGAATATAGAAAACTTCATCAGCCACTTCTTCAGCAAGTGTATTTCCTTCCTTAGCAATAGCAATTACATAAGCTCCTCTTGCAGCAACTTCCTTTATGTTGGATATTGACTTTTCAAATAGGTCTGACTGAGTAACATTGATTACTACAGGTATACCTTCCTCAATTAATGCAATAGTTCCATGCTTTAATTCCCCGGATGCAAAGGCTTCTGAATGAATATACGAAATTTCCTTTGATTTTAGGGCTCCTTCAACTGCTATAACATAATCAAGTCCTCTTCCAAGATAGAACATACTTGTCTGATCCTTAATTTTATCAGCCACTTTTTCTATTCTGTCAGAATAATCAAGCATTTTCTTTATATCTGTTTTCAGTCTGTATAGTGATTTTATATCCTTTTCATAATCTTCCCTATTAATTTTTCCAAACTTATAAGCCATATCAGTGGCAAGCAAGTAAAGAATTACCATCTGTGTAGTATACGCCTTTGTTGAAGCAACTGCTATTTCAGGTCCTGCCCAAGTATAAATTACATGGTCTGCTTCCCTTGCTATGGATGAACCTACAACATTTGTTATAGCTACAACTCTTGCCCCGTTTCTCTTTGCTTCCTTCATTGCTTCAAGAGTATCCAGTGTTTCTCCTGATTGACTTAAAACTATTACAAGTGTCTTGTCATCAATTACAGGATTTCTATATCTGAATTCAGAAGCTATATCCACATCTACTTTTACTCTTGTTTTCTTTTCAATAATAAATTTACCTACTAATCCTGCATGATATGCAGTTCCACAGGCAACAATGTAAATACTGTTTACCCCTTCTAAATATTCCTTAGTAAGTCCGGCATTGTCAAAATTTATATTATTATCTTCATCTACTCTACTATTTAATGTTTCAATTAATACTTCAGGCTGTTCATGAATTTCCTTTTCCATGAAATACTCATATCCGCCTTTGGAAGCGGCTTCCATATCCCACTCAACATGTGTAACTTCCCTCTTTATTTCTTTTCCTTCTGTATCCATAACTTTAACTGAATCTTTTTTTACTTCAACTATTTCGTTGTTTTCAATCAGATACACATCCCTTGTATATTTCAATATTGCAGGTATATCAGAAGCTATATAGTTTTCTCCTTTTCCCAACCCGATTATAAGAGGACTTTCCTTTCTTACAGCTATTATTCTGTCAGGTTCATTTACAGCCATAATTCCAAGTGCATATGCTCCCTTTATAATTTTAATAAGTTTTTTTGTTGCTTCAAGTAAATCACCTTCATAAAGTTCATCCAGCAAATGAGTTACAACTTCAGTATCTGTTTCAGAGTTGAATTTATAACCTTTTGCAATAAGTTCCTTTTTTAATTCAAGATAGTTTTCAATAATTCCATTATGAACTACTACCAATGTTTCATCCTTATTAAAATGTGGATGAGAGTTTTCATCAGAAGGCTTTCCATGAGTTGCCCATCTAGTATGACCTATTGCCATTGTTCCTTTTAACGGCTCCTTTTCCAGTATGTCAGCAAGATTTTTCAACCTTCCAACTTTTTTTACAATATGGAACTTATCTTCACCTGTATTTACAGCTATACCTGCCGAGTCATAACCTCTATATTCCAGTTTTTCTAATCCATCCAATACAAAATCTTGGGCGTTTTGCGACCCAATATAACCTACTATTCCGCACATATCTATTCTCCTCGTAATATTATTTTCAGAGAATAATCACTACAGTACTTTTGTTCCCGCAATTGCTTACGATTTTGTATACTGCTCAGGTTGTGATCACCTAAAGGGCATCCGCCGAAAATTCGATAACCCTTTTTCCTCGTCATCTTTAAGATTTAAATATATATGAAAGTTTAGGGAAATATAAAATTATATTTAATCCTAAAGACTCAGGCGCTTTTTAATTTTTTATTCTCTGATTTGAATGAATTATACCAAATTTATTTTTATTTTTCAATTTTTATTTTTGTTTTTTTGAAAAAAATTCATATTATAAAAACATGTATCTTCTAAACCTTCTAATTTATCAAGCTTTCAATACATGTTTTATAATATTTTATTTTTCTAATTTACATAATATTCATTATATCTGTCTAGTTTTTATTCTATTTCTTTTTTATCTGCGAAACATGAACAAATCCTTCTTTTGTCTGATTATTGACTGTGTAAGATACACGATACCATTTTCCTTCTTTTCCGATAAATTTCAGAACTACTCCATCAGGCAGTTCATCCTGAAGTGGACTGTTTATTGAAGAAGTTTTTCTTATATTTACAGGACCTTTAGTTGATTTCGTATAATATTCTGTTCCTTTTTTTATTTCTTCTTCCGGTTTAGCCTGTTGATTTCCCTGTGCTGTTGCATCTGAAATTGGAGTTGCAGGAATTACCAGATTAGTATCCGCCGGATTTTGTCCTGTTTCCTGCGTAGCAGTTCCTGGAGTTTGAGGTGTACTCACCACTACCTCTATATTACTTTTCTGATTATCCTCTTTTTCTGTTTTTTCTTCCTGTGTCTGTACATTTTCTATTTGTTCAGATAACTTCCTGCTTTCCTTATTTATTCTAAAGACAGTAATTCCGATAATAATAATCATGACCACTGCCAGTGCCGACAATACCACTGTCAGCATTCCTTTCATTTTCCCATTGCCTTCTTCTGAATCATCATCTTCCTCGTTATCACTTTGAATACTATTTGCAGTAGGATTACTGTATTTACCATTATTTTCAGCCTTAAGCTTTTCCCTAAGCTCATCTCTTTCTTTTCTTAATCTTTCCAGTTCAACCTGTTCCTTCAACTTTTCTATTTCTCTTTCCAGTTCTTCTTTCTGGTTATTTTTTTCTTCCATGTTCCCTCCATTTTTACAATACCTAAAGAATATAAAAATTTTCCCCCATTTTTAAAATAATCCCAGTGCTTCCATTTCCCATTGACTGTTACTACTTTTATTAACTTTCACTGTTTCATTAAGTGAAGTGAAGTGATTTATTTTTCCTATTTCTTCACCTGTTATTTTCATATAGACAGGCAACAACTTTTCAATTTCAGACTTTGTCAGATCCCTATTTTTTATTTCTTCAATTGTATATCCTATTTTGCTTTTAAAAGCCTCTGACAACCTTTCTTCATATCTTTTCTCATCAAATTTTTCTATTGACGGAATTACTATATTCAAACTTACTTCCGCCTGATTATCTGATAAATATTTAATCTCTTCAATATCAACTTTGATATACCTTATTGTTGCCAAAGTTATCCCAATAAGGCTCATTTTTTCTATTGAATCTTTATTATAAGATTCTCCGCTGTTTATCTGATTTTCAAGTATTTTTAAAAAAGTTTCCTGACTGTAACCTTTTTTTATTGCCTTTTCAATTTTTCCATTATTACTTCCCATTTCTGATAAACTTATATTTACATTTTCTTCCTTAAGCGTTCTGTATTTTCCTCCAAATGCCTGCAGTGACATAGCAAGCAGGAATAACACTGCTATTTTTTTCATATCCACCTCTTTACACCTTTCATGATTTTTTAAATTTTGTACATTATATCACTAATCCTATTAAAATACAATTAGAGTTTATCTGTGTTTTTCCTAATTTTATCATTATTTCAGAAACAAAAAAATCAAAAATTCTTACTATTTTCAAAAAATATGTTATAATTATTATAATTAAAAATATGAGAGGAATATACTAATGACAAAAGAAAAAAAGAAGGAGTACCTTATTATTTCACTTTTACCCTTTATTATGCTGATTTATTCAATAATTTCTACACATCCTGCTGAATTAATAAAGGGAATGAAAGATATTTTTTTATCTGATGGTGTTCTTCTGACTGACTACTTTGTGGTTGGAGGAAAAGGTGCGGCCATGTTTAATGCTTCAGTAGTTGCACTACTGAATATTTATCTTATCTACAAGATGGATATGAAAATCAATGGTCTGCTTATATCAGGAATTTATATAATGCTTGGCTTTGCCTTCATGGGAAAAAATCTACTAAACATTATTCCGTTTTATCTAGGTACCTATGCCTACGCAAAATTTGAAGGAAGAAGCTTTAAGACAGTTATAACAGGTTGTATGTTTACAACTGCTCTTTCGCCGGTTGTAAGCAGTATTTCAAAAGCCTTTAATTTTTCCATCTTTGGAATTATTCTGGCAATTGGAGCCGGATTTCTTATGGGATTTATCGTTCCGGCAGTTTCCATACATGTAATAAACTTCCATAACGGCTATACACTGTATAATACAGGACTGGCTGCAGGACTTATTGCCATTATTATTTATGCAATACTGGAGGAAGTTGGGCTTAAAGTTGCACCAAATAAAACCTTTGTTGAAAAAATGGATTATCCTATCTTGATTTTACTTGTATCAGTTTTTGCCTTTTACATTATTTATGGTTACTATGCAAATGGCCGTTCATTCGAAAATTTTGATAGCCTGCTCAAACATTCAGGAAAACTTGTAACAGACTTCACTGTTACTGAAGGTTTTCCAATGGTTATGATAAATATGGGAATTTTAGGATTTATTTCTATTGCTCTTATTTTTCTTATGTTTCCTTATATTAACGGACCTATTTTATCCGGTCTTTTTACTCTTATAGGGTTTGCAGGATTTGGAAAACATTTGAAAAATGTCCTTCCAATAATAGCCGGAGTTTCACTTTCCTATATAATGTTTGGTATAAATATTCCACTTACAACTTTTGCCATAACTTTATTTTTTTCTACATGTCTTGCACCAATCAGTGGAAAATTTGGGATTATTCCAGGAATTATTGTTGGATTTACAAATTTTTGTTTAGTTTTAAATATGGGGGCACTTCATGGCGGATTGAATTTATATAATACGGGGCTTTCTGCAGGAATCGTTGCAAGTGTAAGCGTTCCTATATTACAATTATTTGATGGAGGAAAAAAATGAAAACAAAAAAGACGAAAATAATTTCAAAAATTACAAATGAAATCACTTCTTTCTATTTAGAAAAAGGAGCAGAAAAAATAGAAATTGACATTGCTATAAATGACGCTAAAAATGGATACGACATTTATACTTGCGGGACAGTTGAACTTAGTAATGCTGAAGTAAAAGAAATGAAAAAAGGTATGGAAATCCACCAGGACATAGAGTACTCAGAGTATTGGGAACTTATTGGGGAAGGAGAAACTTCTGACGAACTTACTCTTGTCGCTAAAATATGTGATTCCATATATATTAATTATGAAGAAGGCGTTTTAGAAATTATTCTGAAGAAAGTTCTTTAATTATCGTTTGAAAATTTTTGAAAAAATAAAATTTATGTACAAAAGGTGCCACCTCAAAAAAGAAATTGAAAATTGCTGTAAACTATATTCAGCAGATATCTATCTTCTATTTTGGGAGGGCACCATTTTATATGATATAAAAAATCATTTCTTTTCATTTTACTTTAAGGTTTAAATGATAGAATAATTATATAAAAGGATTTAAAAACTAGTAAAATTAAATTGGAGGTAAAATATGAAAAAGAAATTAATCGCTTTATTTCTTATCCTTTCAGCATTTTCATTTTCAGAAAATGTAATAAGAAAAGTAAGCGTAACCGGAAATTATGAAAAGGAAGTAATGCCTGATGTTGCCACTATAACATTCCAGATAAAAACTAAAAATGAAAATCTCAGTGTGGCAACAAAGGAAGCAAATGACAGAATTGAAAAATTTAAGTCTGCTCTGAAAAATAAGAATATTGATTTATCACAGCTTGAAACCCTTTCTTTTTACAGCAGAAAACAAAAAGATTATGATAATGATGATTACAATGACAGCAAAGGGAAAAAAACTGCCATTTCAAGTACTGAAAGTAAAAAGCCTGACTTATATACTGCAAATATAGCTGTACTTATTAAAAATACTGACTTCAATCAGATAGCAGGTCTTGTAGAATTTTCTGACGGGGAAAATCTTCAAAGCATAAATAAAAATTTTGATGACAATACATTTGAATTTGACATAAGTGCAACAGATACAACTTTAGAAAAAGCTCTGAATACTGTATTTGCTAAACTTAATTCTGCAAAATCGAAAATTCAATCTTTAAATGTTCCAGCAAGCAACATTGTTCTGGGTGACTATAACATTACAGAAAACTTTAACGGAAAAAATAAGGAGCAGAAGGATGTTTATTATGTAGTCCATAATTTTAAAATAACTACTAAAAATATTAAGGGACTGAATTCTATCATTTCCCTTGCTGATGACAATGGAATAAATATAGACGGAAGTATACATTTTGATATTTCCAATAAGGATCAGATAGCTTCAGATATGTATAATGAAGCATTTAAACAGGCAAAAAATAAAGCTGAAAGCATTCTGAAATCAAGTGGCCTTAAACTTGCTTCTCCAATTGTTGTAAGTGAAGATGTTGAGTTTCAGCAAAAAATGATTGATAAAATTGATGAATCGTGGAGTTTTGACAGCAGTAAAGAAATAGCTGAATTTTCGGCTCCCAGTGCAAAATTTGCTATTGCAGAACGTTCATCCGGAGCAAAAAAATCTAGAATTGACTATACTCCAAAACCAATAAAATTAATGCAGAATATATCTGTAATGTATGAAATGAAATAATATTTTTAGAAAGGAAATAATAATATGAAAAAAATTATATCTATACTATTTATAATCTTTTCTGTCTTCAGTTTTTCTGATGTCGTTTCAGGAAAGAGAATACAGGTAAGAGGAACCGCAACAAAGGAACTTCTTCCAAACAGTGCAAAAATAACTCTGGAAATTATCACTGAAAATGATAATCTTGATAAAGCAAGCAAGGAAAACTCTGAAATTCTTGAAAAGTATAAAAATCTTTTGAAAAAGACAAATACAAAATATGAAAAAATTAATTCTTCAGACTATAACACTTCGGAAAATTACTGGTGGGATACTGAAGTACAGAATGAAGGAGAAAAGGAATTCAGAACTACTCTTACAGTGGAAGCTGTTTCAATCGACCTGAACAGTTTAAAGGAATTTATGGCTGTCCTCGCAAATGAGAAGATTTTCAGCCTTCAGAGAAATATCGGAGGAAACCATGTTTTTAAAATAGTTGAACAGGATAAGACTAATAAAGGTGCTTATCAGAAAGCTATCAATAAATTTAATGAGTTACAGAAAAAACTTTCTGCAAGGGGAATAAGTGCAGATAAGATAAAAATTGCAGGTTATAACAATCAGGAAATCGACATGGAAAAAAGAACAAGTGTTAAAAAAGTTAAACAAATAGTTTCACATACTATAGAAGTTACTACAAGGGATATGAAAAGTATTGGAAATATAATTAATCTGGCGCATTCATTAAAAATCGGTTCAACAGGATATATTGAATACGATATAGATAATAAACAGAAACTGGAAGACGAACTATATGAAAATGCTTACAGGGAAGCTGCAAAAAAAGCACAGGTTATGCTTAATAAAACTGACCTTGCCCTAAAAAAACCTGTTACTATAACTGATAATTCCAACGGAGCAATAAGACCTTACTACGGTTATTACAGTGGAAATTATGCTGTATACGACGAAAAAATACTGAAGGAAAATGACCAGACTTTCATAAATAGTCTTTCTGAAAACAGCATCGTTATAAATCCTCAGAAAGTTTCATTTTCAAAAACTGTGTATATTGAATTTGAAATGGATTAATATTTTAAATTTTTGAATAATGTTCTAAAAAAATTATTAGAAAAAAGTTGTTAAAGGGAGTATAATAATAACAGGTACTTGGCTATAAAACAATCTATAGGAGGTATTTCTGTTATGAAAATTATTATTAATAAAAGTATTGCGGCACTTGGGATTAAGAGTGTCGTGATTGGCATTGCAAAAAATGTTAATCCAAATGCAAAATTATCAGATTCATTTTTGGAAAAACAGAAAAAAATAGAAGAATGGGCTTTGAACTGTAATATTGACGAAGTATTTAATCATCCTGTAATTCAAGGCTACAAAGATTTACTTCAAAGTGTCGGACGTAGTGTAAAGAAAAATCTGCCTACTGTTCCTGCACTTATAAGAAATATTCAGCACCGTGGTTCTATACCCTGTATTAACAGCATTATCGATATTTATAACGTAGAAGCCCTAAATTCATTTTTAGCAATAGGTGGACATGATTTTGATAAAATACATGATTATATAGAATTTACAGTCAGTGAAAGGGAAGATATTTTTCTTCCAATACTGTCCACTGAAAAGCATGTTGCCAAAACAGATTACGTCTACCGTGATGAAAAAGGAATATTGGCATGGCTTGATGTGCGTGATGGAGAAAACTATAAATTTGATGATAAAACAAAAAATGCGATTTTTATTATTCAGGGTAATTTAAATACATCTGTTGAAATGCGTGTGCAAGCACTTAAACGAATTCAGAATGACCTGGCAGAATGTATGCCTGATATGGAATTTGAAATATGTGTTATAGATGCTACTGAAGAAAACTAAACTATAATTCAATATTTTCTCTAATTTTAGATATATTTTGAATATACAGGAAATATTTTACACAATGAAAAAGTTTCTTGACAAAAGTTAGATTATCTTATATAATATAACTATCATATTTTTGTAATGATTTCAAATTTAAAAAAATTAAAATAGGAGGAATTAGAAATGTCATTAATCGGAAAAAAAGTAGAAAACTTTACAGTACAGGCATACCAAAATGAAGAATTCAGAGAAATTAACTTTGAAAAAGATGTATTAGGAAAATGGAGCATATTCATGTTCTATCCAGCAGACTTTACTTTCGTATGTCCTACAGAACTTGAGGATTTAGAAGATCACCATGAAGAATTGAAAAAATTAGGATTTGATGTGTACTCTGTAAGTACAGATACTCACTTCACTCACAAAGCATGGCACGATCATTCTGAAGCTATTAAAAAAGTTACTTACACAATGATAGGAGATCCTACAGCTGTTGTTTCTAGAATATTTGAAGTATTAAATGAAGAAAGCGGACTTGCTTACAGAGGAACTTTCATTGTAAACCCTGAAGGAAAAATAGTTGCTTATGAAGTAAATGATGAAGGAATAGGAAGAGATGCTTCTGAACTTGTAAGAAGAGCTAAAGCTGCTAAGTTCGTAGCTGAAAATCCTGGATTAGTTTGTCCTGCAAAATGGAAAGAAGGAGAAGCTACTTTAAAACCTGGATTGGATTTAGTAGGTAAAATATAATCCGAAATCAGAAAGGAGTCTAAAAATGGCATTACTAGACGCAAATATAGTTGAACAGTTGAAAGTTTATTTCGATAAAATAGATGAACCTATTGAATTAGTTGCTTTCTTAAATGACAGTGACAAATCAAAGGAACTTGACAGTTTCTTACAAGAAGTTGATGCAATTTCAAATAAAGTAAACTATACGAGAGAAAATTTTGGAGAAGATAAAGCTCTTGAAGAACTTGCAGGTATTACAAGACCTACATCTTTCACATTACTTAAAAATGGAAAGAAAACTGGAGTTAATTTTTATGGAATTCCAGGAGGACACGAATTTAACAGTTTCATACTTGCTATCTTAGGATTAGCAGGATTAGGTAAAAAACTTGAAGGAGAACAGCTTGAAAAAGTTGCTTCAGTTCAAAAACCTTTAAATATTGAAACTTTTGTTTCTCTTTCTTGTACTCACTGCCCTGAAGTTGTACAGGCGTTAAACCTTATTTCTTCTCACAATGAAAATATAACAACTTCAATGGTTGACAGTGCAGTTTACTTTGATGAAGCTAAAGAAAAAGATATTCAGGCAGTTCCTGTAGTATTTATTAACGGAAAGGTTGCTTCTGTTGGAGAACAGACTTTAGAACAGCTTATTACAACTATAGCAAACGCTTAAATAAAAAAACATACACACACAATAATTGCATATAAATGAGAATATAAAAGAGACTGGTTATAGATTTATTCTATTTCCAGTCTTTTTTTAGATTGTTATATTCTTAAAATTTTTGGATTTATTAATTAATTTGATGTTTTAGTATCATTGCTTGACTGATTATTATTTAGCTGTGGCATATTACCATGTTCTCCAGGTTTCCCAGGCCCTCCAGGTCTTCCTCCATGAGATCCTTTCCCTTTCATTTCTATAAGTTCTATAATTTCAGCAGCTTCCGCTTTTGTAACTTTACCTTTATTCAATATTTTCTTTAATTCTTCTATTCTTTCAGGAGTCGGTCTTTTAAAGTTTTTATCCATTTCACCATTTTTCCCATTTCCTTCGTGTCTTGAATGTCCTGGTGGCATAGGACATTTATCCTTGCCAAACTCTTTCTGATTATTTTCTATCATTGTTTCTGTGTTACCCTTTGAGTTTTTTAGATTACTTGTTGTTGCCGCACCTGCATAAACTGATAATGCCATGATTAATCCTAAACCTATAAGACTTTTTCTTTTATTTTTCATATTAATTTCCTCCATTATTTTTATTTTTTAGAGATTTCCTTTTCTCTATGGGAACATAATATCATCTAATTTTGACAAAATTATGACTTTTTTCTTTTTCTTAAATTTGAAAAGTATTTTATGCTAAATATTCTTTTTTTATTGAATCTATGATAGAATTAAAAATAAAAATGCAAAGGATAAAGAAATGTATAATGTTTTAATTGCCGATGATAATAGACAGATTGTGTCTATTTTAAGTGAATACTGTAAAAAAAATAATTTCAATGTTTTCTTTACCCACGATGGTGAAGAAACTCTAAATAAAATAAAAAATGAAAAATTTGATATTGTTCTTCTTGATATTATGATGCCTAAAAAAAATGGTCTTGATGTATGCAAGGAAGTCAGAACTTTTTCAAATGTTCCGATTATAATGATTACTGCAAGAGGTGAAGATTTTGAAAGAATAATGGGGCTTGAAACAGGAGCTGATGACTATATTGTAAAGCCCTTCTCTCCTGGAGAAGTTATTGCTAGAATCCATGCTATTTTGAGACGGGTTATTCCAAATGAAAATCTTAATCAGGAGAAAATTTTTTCATATGATAACCTTACAATTAATTTAAGTGATTTTACTGTAAAAATAAATGATGAAGAAATTTCCCTTACAAGAAAGGAGATAGAACTTCTCTGGCTTCTTTCTACTAATCAGAATAAAGTTTTTACAAGGGAAACCCTCCTGGATTCCATATGGGGATATGACTATTTTGGAGATAGCAGAACTGTTGACTCGCATATAAAGAGACTTCGTGCAAAACTTGACAACTATGAGCATGAAGCATGGAATATAAAAACCATATGGGGTGTAGGGTATAAATTTGACATTCATGACTAAAAAAATTATAAGGATAACTGCTATGAACATTTTTAAAAATATAAAATATATAAAAAATGAAAAAATAAATTTTAAAAGTAGAATTTTTCTTAAACTGGTTTTTTATTTTGGAATTTCACTACTTCTTTTTTCTGTTGTTGCAGGAAGCGTCTTTGCTTCAATGTATGTAAGAAATACTATCAATCTAAATAAAAGAAATCTCGAAATAAGAGCTTTGAAGGTATCTGAAACAATTTCAAGGTTTTGGTATGCTGATAAACCAAAGATTGAGCTTAAGGAACATGGAGACAGAAAGCAGCATCGTAAAAACATGCGTATGATTGAAGATATTGCAATGGCAAAAGTTTGGGTCATAGAAAAAGATTCAGGCTCCATTATTCAGGAAAAGGATACTCCTGAAAGAAATGTTCCTGAAACATACAGAATTTTACCTCCAAATGCTGAAAAAGCTGTAAGTACTGCATTTAAAGGTACAGTTAATACAACCGAAGATTTCAATGAATTTTTAGATAAAAAAGCTCTGACTACTGCAGCTCCTATTTTCAAAAATGGTGAAGTTGTCGGAGTTGTTTTACTTCATTCTCCTATTGAAAATCTTTCTACAGCATTAAATAACGGTATTTATACTCTTGTTATAAGTATCTTCGTGGCTCTTATTCTTGCAAGTATTAGTGCCATACTGCTTTCGTTAAGTTTTACAAAACCTCTGAATAAGATAAAAAATACAGCTATACTGCTTTCTGAAGGAGATTATGAAGCTCAGACAGATATCAAGCAGAATGACGAAATTGGAAATCTTGCTCAAACTATAGATAAACTGGCTATACAGCTTTTTAAAAGTTCAAAGGAAAGTGAACATTTTGAAAAAATGAGACAGGATTTTATTATAAATGTATCTCACGAACTACGAACTCCTGTTACTGTAATCAGAGGTTCAATGGAAGCACTTTGTGATAACATTATTACTGAGCCTGAAAGAATCGATGAATATCACAAGCAGATACTTTCTGAAAGTATTCACCTTCAGAAATTGATAAATGACCTGATTGATTTGTCAAAGCTGCAAAACACTGATTTTTCTATTGAAAAATCTCCACTTAGTTTATACGAAATTGCAAATGATGCAGCAAGAAGTATGAAACAACCTGCTGGATTAAGAAATATAGACATTACTGTTACATGTAATGAAAATTCGAATGACTACATTTTTGAGGGAGATTACTTCCGTATAAGACAGATGATAATTATAATACTGGATAATGCGATTAAATTTTCTTATGAAAATACTCCTATTAAAATTAATATTGGAAAAACTGTATCAGAAAATGGAATAAAAGGTATTAAAATGGATATTTCAAATAAAGGAAATGGGATTGCTGATAAGGATATTAATAATATATTTGAACGTTTTCATAAATCTGAAGGGGAAAATAATGAAAGTGGAATGGGATTAGGCCTTGCAATTGCTAAACAGATTGCAATAAGACACGATATTGAAATATCTGTTTCCAGTATTCCTAATGAGGAAACTGTTTTTTCATTTATTTTTCCTATAAAATAGAAATACAATCAGATAACTTGGAAAGGGGAATAACAGATGACAGAAAAGGAAAAAATGTTAGCAGGATTGATCTATGATGCAAATTACGATGAGGAGCTTCTGAAAGAAAGAATGAAAGCCAAGGATTTGTGTTTTGAGTATAACTACTCAGTAAAGCCTTCAGAAATTGAAAAACAAAATGAAATTTTAAAAAAATTATTTGGAAAGACAAAAGAAAATTTCACAGTAACAGCACCATTTTGGTGTGATTATGGTTATAATATTGAACTTGGAGAAAATTTTTACAGTAATCATAATGTTGTAATTTTGGATGGAGCAAAGGTAATATTCGGAGATAATGTCTTTGTTGCACCAAATTGCGGATTTTATACCGCAGGGCATCCTTTGGACAGTGAGCGTAGAAATGCAGGACTGGAATATGCAAAACCAATAACTGTTGGAAATAATGTGTGGTTTGGAGCTGGTGTCCATGTTATGCCAGGAGTTACAATTGGGAGTGATGTTGTAATTGCTGCAGGAAGTGTTGTTACTAAAGATATCCCTTCTGGAGTTGTGGCAGCTGGTGTCCCATGTAAGGTTGTAAAAAAGATAACAGAGTAAAAAATTATTGAATAAGGTATATAATAAATTTTGTGTAAACTCTAAATAATATGAGGTAAAATAAGTTTTTCTAAATAACTTCTAAATTTTAAAGTGATATCAAATGAAATTTACTTGCACTTTATAAATTTTTCTATTATTTATGATGTACAATAAATATTATAAAATCAAAAATATTTTGCAATATCTTTTAAAATTTGCATAATTTGAAAGGAAGATTATTATGAAAAAATTTTTTTGTATAAAATCATTATGCCTTATATCTATATTGCTGAGTATAAGCGAATCTAATTCCAACACCTTACAAAATAAAAAAGCAGTAAAGCCTTCACCACCTGCTAAAAATTCAACAATTCGTGCTTACACCGAAAGTGAACGTTGGGAGTATTATGGTGGAGATGAATTTAATGATAATCATATTGATACTAGTAAATGGTCTTTGTATGACAATAACAATACTTATGGTCAGCCGCAGGGAATGATTCAGTTTTACAATGCGAGCCAAGTTTCAGAAACAACTGACTCCCAGGGAAATGGAGTCTTAGTAATAACTTCAAAAAGAATGAAGGGTAAAACAATTGCAACTCCTGACGGAGCGTCTTATGAGGCATGGAATTCAGGATTTATTACATCAGGTGGTAGATATGCCCCTAAGCCTGCAAAAGTTTTCTATCCCCTGTATTTAAGAATTGATGTAAGAGCAAAAATTGCAAATGAAGAAGGTTTCTGGCATGCTCCCTGGATAACCCATTATAAAGGGGCTTCTATTGCAGAGTTGGATATAGGAGAGTTTTTCACACCAACGAATGGAAAAAATGTAGTTACGCAGTCAATTCATCTGCACAACAAAAAAACTGGAACGCTTCAAAAAAATCTAGTAAATGGAGGCAAAAAAAACTATGCTGTAAAATCCAGTGTCCAAAATGATTTCCACGTTTATTCTGTATCGGTAGAACCATCTTCAAATCCTAATGAAGCAATTATTACTTATTGGGTTGATAACGAAAAAACCTATTCCTTTGCTACAGATTTGCATGGAACTGATGTATATAATAAATTTATTGAAGATTCAATATCTGACAATAGATTAAATTCTACATGGAATATTATGTTTCAGGGAGGCGTAGGTGGAAACGGCTATCCTTCAAAGAAAATAAATTCTGCAAAAAGCTATATTGACTATATTCGGGTGTTTATTCCTTCTAAAGTTCCCCGATAAAAAATTATCCATTCCGGCTGATAAGCTATCAACTGGAATGGACTTCCACTTCTTTGCAATACTCTTATTTTAATACTTTACTTTTAAATTCTTTATTTTTTGACAGGCTGTCTTATCACTGTCTTCAGTTTATTTATATCTGCCTTTCTTGGATCACTTAAATAAATTTCATGATGATATCTTTTTTCTGTTAATTCTATATTATATCCATTATTTTGTGCAAATTCATTCATTCTTTGGATAGTTTCAGGTTCTTCATTGTAGCTTCCTATATGCATACATTGTATGCAAAGCCCTTCATTATAGCTGAAAAATTCAACTTTTGAAAAATCTTTTTTCTTTTTTTCAGTAGCACATTTTATAGCCCATTCTACATCTTCCTTTTTAATAAAATCAGGCACTCTAATTAAAGAAATCCAGTTAAATAATTCCTTGTTTAACATATAATTTTCATGCTTTACATTTTCCTGCCACCAGAGTCCTTCCAACGGAGGAACAACATATTCAAAAAATCCTTCAATTTTATATTGCGTCCTGTAGCTCATTTTAAGGGTATAGGCAACTCCGTATAACATTTCAATGGCTTTCTGATATTCCCCTTCTTTCTCATTGGGATTTCCTTTTCCCCGTACTGCTATAAAATTCATTTTAGGGATTTCTATAATTTCAGGATTCTCTGATGGTTTATAAAATCTTTTAAATTCTTTTTTAAAATCAAATACCATAATTATTATCTCCTAATTATTATTTTATACTGATATAAATGTGAATTTCCGTATTTTCATAATCATTACCTGCTATATATTCTTCAAAATCATAAGTATAATTTCTTATATCAGATTTTTCCTTCCCAAATTCTTCCCAAAATTTATACCAAAATTCTCCAACAGCTTTTTCAGGATTTCCGATAACTATAAATTTTGCATATTTTCCCTCTGGAATTTGTATTTTTATCATATTTTCAGGGATCTCATCAATTTTATTTTTCACTTCACAGCCTGTAAGGCAGTCGTACTCAAAGCCATTTTCATTACTATAATTATAGTAGACTCCAATAGTATTATTGTCAATTCTGTCCTTTATATTTTTGGCACCTTTTTCAGAATACAGTTTTTTCCATAAATCTGAAATTTTTTCAGACATTGTTTCATCATCTTTCACTCTTGTTTTAAATCCAACAAGAGTTTTTTCTTTAATTTCTACTATTTCGTATTTCATAATTGTACCACCTTTATCAATTTATTTATATTGTTTTAAATTTTCTATAGATATTATAATACAAAAAATATGACATCAGTGTGTCATATTTTTTATTATAATTTTTTATTCTGAAATTTTCTCTTCTTCATCATTATCATTTTCAGGTTTAATTTCGTTGTCCTCTGAGATTTCTGTCACTTCTCCTGAAATTTCATTTACAGCTTCTTCTATTTTTTCTTTTTCTTCTGCTGCTTCCTTTTTTTCCATTTCATCCTTTGCTTCTTCAGCAAACTCATCATATTCTTCCTCTTCAGCTTTTTCCTTATTCTTTTTCTTCAGTACAAAGGCTACAGCTCCTATCACAATAATAGCAATAGCTATTCCCACACCTATTAAAATTGGAAGTAAAAGATTGCTGTCTTTATATTTGAACTCAGCTTTATCTCCTTCATAGAATGTTATTTCATCTTTAGCGTCTGAAACTATACCTTCCTGAACAGAATCAGCTATTATTTTACCGTGTACTTTTATAACTAACTTATTTATTTTAACTGTACCCATATTTACAGTTACAGTTCCATGTTCCTTAGTAAAAATATTCTTTTTTACTTTTTCTTCACTACTTTTATCAACATTTTCTTTATTTTTATCTTTTGGCTTAATCTCAACAGTTTTTGATTCATCTTTTTTCTGTTGCTCTGCATTCTCAACGTTTTCCTTACTTTTTTCCTTATTTCCACCTGCCGGAGACACTATTGGAGAATTCAGCTCAGACATTGTCATCCCGGTATTAATAAACGCAAGTATTTTCTTAAGTTCTTCTTCTGTTTTCCATTCAAGCTTTACACTATACTTGTCAACTGAATTATCATCTGATTCTATTTTTTCAAATTCAAATTTCTTTACACCCAGTTTTTCAATTTCTTTTTTCAATTGTTCTTCAGGCATTAAATTTTTCAAAATTGAAACTTCTGAAGTTGATGTTCCTGATAAATCAGAGTTTATATTCATACTTGTTTCGATTTTTACACAGCTTTGCAGTATAAAAAATATCATTGTAAACAATATAACTTTTATTATCTTCCCTATTTTCATCCCTATTTTTCCTCCTATACATTTTTTACCAGATGATAACCTCTTTTTCAAGTGAATATGTTAATATTACTATTTAAAAATCTTAATTTTTTATAATTTTATTTCCCTTGAAAAAGTTTTCTAGTACTGGTATTTTACCATATATAGTTTCATTTATACAAGTTTATTTTACAGTTTTTATAGATTATCACTATTAATTTTAGTAATTTTTATCAGATTATATTTAGTCTTTTATAAAAATTGTCATAATATAAACAGCAATTGGAAAAATCATAGATAATATTATTCCGATTTTTGCTACCTTAAATGCGAATAATTTATCTTTATCATTAAGGATTTCATGCTTTTTAGGATCATCAATATTATATTTTACTATTATGCTTTCTCCTTCACGATATTTTGTTCTGCTAGTTCCTCCATGCTTTCTCCTATATGTAATACAAGTTACATCTTCACTGTCGTGATATTTTTGATTTAACTTAGAGCCAAAAATCAAAAAAAGAGGTTTAACAATATATTTATGATTATTCACTTCATACTGGTATATTGGAAAAGTCCCAGCCATTGCTCCTTTATCAGAATTCAGAACTTCTACAATCTCCCCCTCTACTTCACCTTTATAATTTTTTACACGGTTTTTATACATTGTTTCTATCACAATTTCAATTACTAAAAGTATTAAAATAAATCGGAAAATACTCCCCGCAATCATTGAAAATATCATTTTCCCACTTATTTCCCCGGCCGCTACTGATCTAGCCATTTTATCAATATCTAATCCTGGTGCTATTAAGTTAAACATTCTATTTCCCTCCTATTAATTAATAAAAATCATAATACATTACCCATTTATCTTCATTTTCGTTATAGAAGAACATTAAACTTCCTGAATCTACTACATTGTATTTTGCAACCTCATCACTGGAAATTTGAAAAACAAAGTGATAACCTTCTTCAACTTCTAAACCTAAACCAGGTTGACAATATGAAGGATAGCCTCCGAATTTATGTAAATATGAATGATTATTTCCGATATCTTGATAATAACTTACTTCATCATCAAATTCTTCTTCTAAATCACATATTTCAATTTCTAAATCTTC
>CALEXX010000052.1 GCA_937925095.1 uncultured Leptotrichia sp. | reverse complement strand
TTCTAAATAATTCATAAATATAGTTTTTACAGTATTTTTTAATTTTTGAGACAGCCCCTTTATATTAAATTTTAAGTTTTTCTTTTTGAGATATCCTTTTTTATATATTTTCAATTTTTTTTGAGACACCCCCTTGCAAAAACAGATAAAATGGAGTATAATTATTAAAGATAAAGAGTGCAAGCGTGGCGGAATTGGTAGACGCGCTGTTTTCAGGGAGCAGTGGCAGTAGTCGTGTGGGTTCGAGTCCCACCTCTTGCACCAAAAAATTAAATTTAATTATAAAAAACTTGCAAAAACAGATAAAATGTGGTATTATAGTTATAAGAGCAAAATATTAGACAGAAAGAGTGGGAAGTTCCCACTCTTTAGTTTTAAATATGAGGTGGATATTTTATGGAAAAAAAATTGGAAATGCTTGAAGCAAAAATGGAGGAGCATTTAAAGGAGCTGGGACTGGAGCTTGCAGATATAGAGTATGTTCCTGAAGGTGGATACAACTACTTAAGAATTTATGTTGAAAAGCCTGACGGAAATACAAGTCTTGATGACTGTGTAGAACTTAGCACTAGAATAGACGGTATCGCAGATGAGCTGATAAATGAAAAATTTTATTTGGAAGTTTCAACGCCAGGACTTGAAAGAAGGCTAAAAAAACCTAAAGATTTTACTAGATTTACAGGAAAAAAAGTAAAAATATATACAAAAAGTCAAATTGAAGGTAAAAAAACATTTGAAGGTAAGTTAGAAAAGTTTGAAAATGAAACAATATTTTTATTGGATAATACGGAAAAAGTATATGAAATACCTTTTTCTAAATTGAAAAAATCAAATTTGATATATGAAATTCCGGTAAACATATTAGAGAGTGAGGAGGAATAATGAAATCAAAAGATCAGAGAATCTTTTTAGAAGCATTGGATGAACTGGAAAGAGAAAAGGGAATTGTAAAGGAAGAATTGTTGGAAGCGGTAGAAACAGCATTACTTGCAGCGTATAAGAAAAATTACGGTGAAAAGGATAATGCAGATATAACAATAAATAGAAATACAGGGGAAGTAAAAGTTTTTTCCAGAAGAACAGTTGTTGAAACAGTGACTAAACCTGAAGAGGAAATAAGTCTTGAAGATGCACGTTCATTGAAAAAAAGATCAAACCTTGGAGACGTTATGGATGTAGAAATTAACGCCGAAGGGTTTAAGAGAAATGCCATTCAGAATGCTAAGCAGATAGTTGTTCAGAAGGTAAGGGAATGTGAAAAGAAAAATATCTTCAATAAATTTAAACAGATAGAAAAAATGATTGTTGCTGCCACTGTAAGAAAAACAGATGAAAAAGGAAATCTTTACATTGATATAAACGGTCTTGAAGCTATTGTGCCTGCAAAGGAACTTTCTGAAGCAGATAGATTTCATCAGGGAGATAGAATAAGAGTATATGTTGGAACTGTTGAAGAATCTACAAAATATACGAAAAGTTTCCTTTCAAGAAAGGCGGAAGAGCTGTTAAGAGGTCTGCTTGAACTTGAAATTCCTGAAATAGAAGATGGAATAATCGAAATTAAAAATATTGCAAGGGAAGCAGGAAGCAGAACAAAAGTTGCAGTTTATTCAGAGGATCCAAACCTTGATGTAAAGGGAGCATGTATAGGTAAAAATGGAATGAGAATACAAAGTATCATTGATGAACTTCAAGGTGAAAAGATAGATATAGTACTTTGGGATGAAGATATGACAACTTTTGTAAAAAATGCTCTTAATCCGGCAGAAGTAATTTCTGTTGATATAATTGAAAATGAAGAAGAAAGAATTGCAAGAGTAGTTGTAAATGAAGATCAGCTTTCTCTGGCAATAGGTAAAAAAGGACAAAATTCACGTCTTGCAGCAAAGCTTTGTGGTATAAAGATAGATATTCATACTGCTGAAAGTTATGAAGATGATCAGGATGAATACGAAGAAGATGAAATAGAAGGTGAAGAATAATATATGCCTGAAAGAACATGTATCAGTTGTAGGAAAAAAGGCGAAAAAAAAGATTTTTTGAGAATATCCGAAGAAAATGGAAAATACGTATTTGATAAGGAAATGAAAGTACAGAGCAGAGGATTTTACGTGTGTAAGGATCCCGCCTGTATAGAAAGATTATCAAAAAACAGAAAATATAATCTTGAGATGCAGGAGCTTCTCAAATTACTGAAAGAAACAGAAAAAAATAGGAAAAACATAATAGACATTATACGCCCTATGAAAAATTCAGGCTTCTTTGTTTTCGGAATAGATGAAAACATCGAAGGAATAAAAAAGAATAAGGTAAGATTACTGATATTGCCAAAAGACATAAATGAAAAATATATAGAACAGTTTAAAAGACTTGAGGAAAATTTTGAAGTCACTATAATAAATATTGAAAAAAAAGAAGAATTTCTGAATGTTTTTTCAAGAAATGTGAATGTCGTAGGAATAACAGATAAAAGGGTAGTGAATGGTATATTAAGCAAAGTGGAGGTGACAGAATGAAATTAAGAGTACATCAGTTGGCTAAAGAATTGGGTTATGAAAGTCCAAAATTTCTTGAAAAATTAACTGAAATAGGCGTTCAAGTAAAATCTCACCTAAGTGGACTGACAGATGATGAAATAGCCGATATAAAAAGGAAACTTAACAAAAAGGATGACAAGCCCAAGGAACATAATAAATCTAACGAAAATCATAGTAAATATGTAAAAGAAACTCCAAATATAAATAAACATGATACTACAAAAGTACAAAATAGAGTCGAAACAAATAAAAAAGAAAATGAGGATAAAGTGGAATTGAATGTTGGATTAAATAATAATAATAGTCAAAAAAACAATAATAACAAAAATTATCAAAATAGAGATGAAAGAAAAACTGAAAATGTAAATAGAGATAATAACAGAGATAACAATAGAGACAACAGAAACAAATATCAGAATAAGGACAATAGAGACAGAAACAGAAATTATCAGAATAGAGATAACAACCAGAGAGATGGAAGACCGTCATTTGACAGGGATAACCAGAACAAAGATGGAAAAGACAATAATAGAAATTTCCATAATAACAGAAATAGAGATAACAGAAATTATCAGAACAGAGATAATAACCAGAGAGACGGAAGACCATCATTTGACAGGGATAATCAAAATAGAGACAGAAGAGACGGTAAATTTGATAGAAATTCCGGAAGAAACTTTGATGACAACCAGAATAGAGATAGAAACTATCAAAACAGGGATAACAGTCAGAGAGATGGAAGACCGTCATTTGACAGGGATAACAGAAACAGGGATAATAGAAATTATCAGAATAGGGATAATAGAGACAACAGAGATGGGCAAAGGGATAGACGTTCTTTCGACAGAGGAAAGGATGACACAAGGGACAGTAGAAGTTTTGGAAATAGAAATAATAAAAAAGAAGCACCAAAAACTGATATCGCCCCTGCTCCAATTGCAGAAAAACCTAAGAACAATGTAAAGGGAAAAGCAAAATTTGACAAGAAGAGATACGAAAAAGAAAAGAAACAGAAGGAAGAAGAAAAGAAATTAAGAGAATTAAGATCTGATTTCAGAAAAGATGACAAAAAGAAAAAAAATAAAAAGAAACAGGAAAAAGTAATGAAGGATGAAATAATCAGAATAGAAGGTGAAAGTATCGGAATGATAACTATAGGAGAAGAAATAGTAATTAAAGATCTGGCTGAAAAGCTTGGAGTAAATGTTTCCGATATTATAAAAAAATTCTTTATGCAGGGGAAAATGCTGACTGCAAATGCTATTTTATCATTTGAGGAAGCTGAGGAAGTAGCTCTTGACTATGAAGTAATAGTTGAAAAAGAAGAAGTTGTTGAAGTAAGTTATGGTGAAAAGTATCATCTTGAAGTTGAAGACAAGGAACAGGATCTTGTTGAAAGAGCTCCAGTTATAACAATAATGGGACACGTAGACCATGGGAAAACATCCCTTCTTGATGCATTAAGACACACAAATATAATCGAAGGCGAAGCTGGAGGAATAACACAGAGAATAGGAGCCTACCAGGTAAACTGGAAGGGGCAGAAGGTTACATTTATAGATACTCCGGGACACGAAGCTTTTACTGAAATGAGAGCAAGAGGAGCGAATATAACTGATATTTCAATACTTATAGTTGCAGCAGATGATGGAGTAAAACCTCAGACTGTAGAAGCTATCTCACATGCTAAAGAAGCTGGAGTACCAATAATAGTAGCAATAAATAAAATAGACAAACCTGGTGCAGATCCTATGAAGGTTAGAACAGAACTTACAGAATATGGACTTATGTCGCCTGACTGGGGAGGAAATACTGAGTTTGTAGAAATCTCTGCAAAACAGAAAATAAATCTTGAAGAATTACTTGAAACTATATTGATTACAGCAGAACTGCTTGAATTGAAGGCAAATCCTAAGAAAAGGGCAAAAGCTGTAGTTGTAGAATCAAGACTTGACCCTAAAATGGGAGCGGTAGCGGATATATTAATTCAGGAAGGTGAACTTAAAATTGGAGATATATTCGTTGCAGGAGAAGCACATGGAAGAGTAAGATCAATGCTTGATGACAGAGGAAATAAAATAGAAAAGGCAACATTATCTCAGCCGGTGGAAATTACAGGATTTAGTAATGTTCCAAATGCAGGAGATGTTCTTTACGGAGTAAATAATGATAAACAGGCTAAAAAGATAGTTGAAGACTTCATAAAAGAAAAGAAGGTCAACGAACAGAACAAAAAGAAACATATCTCGCTGGAAAGTCTGTCACAGGAACTGGAAGAACAGCAGCTTAAAGAACTTAAATGTATCATAAGAGCAGATTCTAAAGGTTCAGTAGAAGCATTGAAGGAATCATTACTGAAGCTAAATAACGAAAAAGCAATGATAAACATTATTCAGGGAAGTGCCGGGGCAGTAACTGAAGGAGACGTAAAACTTGCGGAAGCATCAAATGCAATAATAATAGCGTTTAACGTAAGACCTACAACTCCTGCAAGAATTGAGGCAGAAAAAACTGGAGTGGAAATTAGAAACTACAATGTAATTTACCATGTAACAGAAGAAATAGAAAAAGCCCTTAAAGGAATGCTTGATCCTGAATATAAGGAAGTTTACTTTGGAAGAATTGAAGTTAAGCAGGTATTTAAAATCAGTAACGTTGGAAATATTGCAGGAGCAATAGTAGTAGACGGAAAAGTAAGCAAAACTTCTAAAATAAGAGTTATAAGGGATGGAATAATTATTTACGATGGAGAATTAGATTCACTTAAGAGATTTAAGGATGATGCAAAGGAAGTTGTCATGGGACAGGAATGTGGAATCGGAATTAAAGATTTTAATGATATAAAAGAAGGCGACATCATAGAATCATATATTTTGGAAGAAATACCAAGATAGTTTGATTATTTTGCATATTGATTAAATTATGGGGTGAAAATTATTATGAATGACAGAAGGAAAAAAGGACTTGAAAAGGAAATATCAAGAATAATCGGAATGACTATTCTGACAGATGTAAAAAATGAAAAAATAAAAAATCTGGTAACAATACATAAGACAGAGCTTACAAAGGATGGAAGATATCTTGATCTTACTTTTTCAATATTGGATCTGAAAAATAATGTAAATAAAGAAAAAATATTGGAAGAACTTGAAAAATTAAAAGGTTTTTTCAGAAAAACAATTGGGTCTCAATTATCAATCAGATTTGTTCCTGAAATAAGAATTCATTTAGATGACAGTATCGAATACGGTATAAAAATAGCATCTTTGTTGAATGAGGTAAAAAAGAAGGACAGTGAATGATTTGTGAAATGGGAGTTGAAGAAACACGATAAAAATTATTTAACCTTGAAAAGCAAGGAGTTTAATGAGAGTCAACTCATAACAGGTTTGTTGCTTAACAGAGGAATTACTACAAAAAAAGAAGTGGAAAAATTTCTGAATACGAGTGAAAGTGAGCTGAATGACCCCTTTCTTTTTGAAAATATGCATGAAGTTGTAGAAAGAATACTTGATGCAAAAAAACGGAAAGAAAAAATAGTAATCTATGGGGATTATGACGTGGATGGCATATCTGGAACGGCATATCTTGTGCTCGTATTTAGAAAACTGGGGTTAAATGTAGATTATTATATCCCAAACAGGGTACATGAAGGAGTTGGGATAAATAAGAATCTTATAAAATATCTGTCTAAGAAAAATGCAAAGTTATTTATAACAGTAGATACAGGGATTGGAAGCAAGGAAGAACTGTTATTGTTAAGGGAAAATAATATTGATGTAATTATTACAGATCATCATAGGCCACTTGATGCAATCAGTGACATGAAGGTTCTTACAGTAAATCCCAAAATAAGTAAAAATTATCCGAATAAGAATTTATCAGGTTCAGGAGTTGCATTTAAATTAGCTGAAGCAGTTTATGAAACATTTGGAGCAAGTAAAAAGCTGCTATATGACTATCTGGATATTGTAATGATAGGAACAGTTGCAGATGTTGTGCCAATGACTGATGAAAACAGGTTTATAATAAAAAAGGGATTATATAATTTAAGAAAAACTAAGATAAAAGGATTAAAGTATATTATTAGTTATTTGAAAATAAATCCCAAAAATATAACAACAAGTGATATAGGATTTTACATTGCACCTATTTTCAATGCTTTAGGTAGAATAGACAACTCCAAGATGGTGGTAAATTTCTTTATACAAGAAGATGACTTTAAAATTTTTGCAATCATTGAAGAAATGAAAAAGGCAAATAAAATAAGAAGATATCTGGAAATAGAAATATACAATGAAATAGAGGAAAAAATTCAGAAACTGAATAATCCCAAATACATATTTATGAAAAGTAGAAAATGGCATTCGGGAGTAATAGGAGTTGTATGTTCCAGAATTTCCATTAAGTATAATATTCCGGTAATACTTGTTTCAATAAAAAATGGCTATGGAAAAGCTTCATGCCGTAGTATAGAAGGACTTAATATATTTGATATTCTTAAGGAAACATCAGATAAGTTTGAAAGATTTGGAGGACATGATCTGGCGGCAGGATTTCTTGTGTCGGAAAAATATCTTGCTGAAATAGAAAGATATCTGAAAAAAAGGCTTTTAACTACAAATAAGTCAAGCATAGAAAAAGTACTGAATATTGATGCAGAGTTAGGAATAGAGGAAATAAATAAGAACAGACTTCTTGATATAAACAGGTTATCACCTTTTGGTCTTGATAATCAGGAGCCAAATTTCATAGATACAGGAGTAAAATTTGTAAATTTCACAAAATTTGGAGTGAATAATCGTCATTTTAAAGGATATATAAGAAAAAACAACAGATTTATATCTGTAATTGGATATAATCTGGGACACAAACTTAAACTTAAAAATCTCAATAAAAAATATGAGATAGTCTATACTCCAGTTTTCAAGTCTGTAAGAACAGATTTATTTATTGAGCTGAAGGTGAAAGACTTTAATTAGCCGAATAAAGATAATTATTATGGAAAAAATACAAAAAACATGATAAACTGAAGAAAGAGAAATTAATTAGTTAAACAACATAAAAAATATATAGAATAGAAATTAGGAGGATTATAAAAATGGCAACAGTAAAAAAATTATCAGAAACAGTATATGAAGTATCAGTAACAAGAAACGGTGAAGAATTAAAACATCTTAAGGAACATGTATTAGTACATTTTAAAGATGCAAAAGTAGATGGATTTAGAAAAGGGCACGTACCAGCAGATGTACTTGAAAAAAAATTCAAAAAAGAAATAGAAGGGGAAATCCTTAATCACATAATTTCAGAAGAATATAGAAAAGCAGTTGAAGAAAATAACTTATCACCAATTGCAGACATTAAACTGGAAAAATATGAAAATAATGAAGATAACGTAGAAGTAGTATTTACTATACCTGTATTACCTGAAATCAATTTAGGAGATTACAAAAGCGTAAAAGTAGAAAAAGAAGCATTAGATGTAAATGATGAAAAAGTTAATGCTGAAATCGAAATAATGAGATCAAATGCAGGAAAATTAAAAGAAGTTGCAGATGATGAAGTAGCTCAGGATAAAGACGTTACAAACATCAATTTTGAAGGATTTATAGATGGAGAAGCATTTGATGGAGGAAAAGCTGAAGGATTTGACCTTACTTTAGGATCAAAAAGCTTTATAGATACTTTTGAAGATCAGATTATAGGGCATAAAAAAGGTGACGAATTTGATGTAAACGTTACTTTCCCTGAAGAATACCATGCAGAAAATTTAAAAGGAAAACCTGCAGTATTTAAAGTAAAAGTAAATTCAATAAAGAGAAAAGAAGAAGCAGAATTAAATGAAGATCTTGCAAAAGAACTTGGATATGATTCAGTAGAAGATTTAAAAGCTAAAACAAGAGAAAATCTTATAAAAAGAGAAGAAGCAAGAATTGAAAATGAATATAGAGGAAAAGTAGTAGATGCAGTTGTAGATAGTATAAACTTTGAAATCCCTGAAGCAGTAGTAGAAAGAGAAATTCAATTCCAAATAAATAGATTTGCTCAACAGCTTCAAATGCAAGGAATGTCATTAAATCAATATTTTGAAATGACAGGTCAGGACATTGAAAAAATGAGAGAAAGCATCAAAGAATCAGCTGAAAAATCTGTAAAAAGAGACTTAGTATTAACTGAAATAGCTAAAGCAGAAAATGTAGAAGCTACTGAAGAAGAAGTAAATGCTGAATTAGATAGAACTGCTTTAATGTATGGAATGGATAGGGAAGGATTAATTGCAGAAGTTAGAAAATCTGGAAACTATGCAAGATTCATAGATGAAATAAAATATCAGATTATAAACAGAAAAACAGTTGATTTATTGGCAAAATAAGGAGGAAATAAGATGTACAGTCCTGTAGTAATTGAAAATGACGGACGTGGAGAAAGAAGTTACGATATATACTCTAGACTGCTGAAGGATAGAATAATATTTGTAGGTGGAGAAATAGAAGATAATATGGCAAATGCAATTATTGCACAGCTGTTATTTTTAGACGCACAGGATAAGGAAAAAGACATTGTAATGTATATTAACAGTCCCGGTGGAGTAATTACCTCGGGACTTGCCATATATGATACAATGCGTCATATAAAATGTGACGTTTCCACAGTGTGTCTTGGTCAGGCTGCCAGCATGGGAGCTTTGCTGCTTACAGCCGGAGCAAAAGGAAAGAGATATTCACTGCCTAATTCAAGAATAATGATACATCAGCCTTTAGGTGGAGCAAGAGGACAGGCAACGGATATTCAGATACAGGCAAAAGAAATTGAAAGAATGAAGGAACTGACAAGTAAAATTCTATCAGAAGCTACAGGAAAACCTATAGAAGAAATTTATCAGGATACAGAAAGGGATAATTTCATGTCTCCTGAAGAAGCTATAGAATATGGTCTGATAGATAAAGTTCTATAAACTTAGGAAAAAATAACGAGGTGAAGATCATTGGCAAAGGAGAAAAAAAGCTGCACATTTTGTGGAAAGTCTGAAGATGAAGTATACCAGCTTATAAGTAGCCCTGATAACGATGCCTTCATATGTGATGAATGTATAGAAGACTGTCAGGAACTGCTTGATGAAAGTGGCTATAGCGAAGATGAGAAAAAGATGGAACTTACTTTGCTGAAACCTGCTGAAATCAAAAGTAGACTGGATGAATATATAATAGGGCAGGAAAGGGCTAAAAAGGTTCTTTCTGTTGCTGTATATAATCATTTTAAGAGAATTAACCATAAAATGAAAAATATAGATGATGTGGAACTGCAGAAGTCAAATGTTTTACTGGTGGGACCTACAGGAAGTGGAAAAACCCTTCTGGCACAGACACTGGCAAAAATTCTGAATGTACCGTTGGCAATAGCTGATGCAACTACATTGACAGAAGCCGGATATGTAGGTGACGATGTAGAAAACGTACTTTTAAAACTTATAAAAGCAGCAGACTATGATATAGAAACTGCTGAACATGGGATAATATACATAGATGAAATAGATAAAATTGCAAGAAAGTCAGAAAATATGTCTATTACAAGAGATGTTTCAGGAGAAGGTGTCCAACAGGCATTACTGAAAATAATAGAAGGAACTGTTGCAAGTGTACCGCCACAAGGTGGAAGAAAGCATCCAAATCAGGAAATGATAGAAATAAACACAAAAGATATACTGTTTATCGTAGGTGGAGCTTTTGAAGGTCTTGAAGGTAAACTTAGAAACAGAATAAATCAGAAAAGAGTGGGATTTGGTTTGGAATCAGAAGAAAAGAAACTGGATGACCTCACTTTATTTGAAAATGTATTACCGGAAGATCTTATTAAATATGGTCTTATACCTGAACTAATTGGAAGATTACCTATAATTACGGCATTGCATGGACTGGATGAAGAAGCCATGGTAAAAATACTTACAGAACCTAAAAATTCACTGGTAAAACAGTATAAAAAGTATTTTGAAATGGAAGACGTCGAGTTAAGCTTTGACGATGATGCAATAGCTGAAATAGCAAAACTTGCCCTAAAGAGAAAAATAGGTGCAAGGGGACTTAGATCAATCATTGAAAATGTAATGCTTGATTTGATGTATGAAATTCCTTCAATGAAAAAAGTTTCAGAAGTAAGAATTACTAAGGAAGCAGTTGAAGATAAGGAAAAAGTAATAGTAAAGTAATTTAATTTTAAAGATTCTGAATAGGAAAATTTAAAGGAAAAAATGTAAAAAAGGACTATCTTTTTTAAAGTTTGTATGTTAAAATATACAAGTTTAAAAGAAAGGAGAAATATGTTAAAGAAACCTTTTATAGCAACAAGGGAACTAGTTGTTTTTCCTGGTGTGGTAACTCCTATATTTATAGGTAGGCAGGCCAGCCTTTCAAGCCTGGAAGAAGCCCTTTCAAGTTTTGATAACAAGCTGATACTTTCCACACAGAAGGATCCAAATGTAGAAGAACCTAAACTGCCGGAAGATGTATATGAAACAGGGGTGTTAGTTCATGTAATCCAGACAGTTAAAATGCCAAATGGCAATGTGAAGGTTTTAGTGGAAGCTAAACATAGGGTATTAATAGGCGAATTTGAAGAAAAAAAAGGTGTGCAATATGCAGACTATGAAGAAATTTTCCCAAAACCTATTGATGAAAGTAAGTCAGAAGCATTAAAAAGAAGAGTAATTGATGAATTTTCAAACTATGCTAAAATAACTCAGAAAATATTACCTGATGTAATTTATAATATAAAAGAAGTCAGAAATATTGATAAGGCTTTTGATCTTATATGTACAAACCTTATGATTGCAACTAATGTAAAACAGGAACTACTTGAAATTCTTGACGTTGAAGAAAGAGCATATAAAATATTGAGTATTCTTGAAAAGGAAGTTGAAATATTTACTCTTGAAAGAGAGATAGAAAACAAAGTCAAGGAACAGATGGCAGAAGTACAGAAAAACTACTATCTGAGGGAAAAAATAAAGGCAATGAGGGAAGAAATGGGTGAAGATTCTGATTCTGATGAAGAATTGGAAGAACTGGATCAGAGAGTTCAGGACTCAAAAATTCCTAAAGAATTGAAGGCTAAAATGGTAAAGGAACTTTCAAGACTGAAAAAAATGCCTGATTTTTCTGCAGAAGCTTCTGTAATAAGAAGTTATGTCGAAACTGTACTGGAATTACCATGGGATAAGTCAACAAAGGACGAAATAGATATTGAAAAGGCTGAAAAAATCCTTGATGAAGATCATTATGGCCTGGAAGAAGTAAAGGCAAGAATACTTGAATTCCTTGCTGTAAAAAAATTAAATAACACGCTTAAAGGATCTATAATATGTCTTGTAGGACCTCCGGGTGTAGGTAAAACTTCACTTGCAAATTCTGTTGCACGTTCTATGAATAGAAAGTTTACAAGAATTTCATTAGGTGGATTAAGAGATGAAGCTGAAATCAGAGGACATAGAAGAACATATATAGGATCAATGCCAGGAAGAATTATAAATTCATTGAAACAGGTGGGAGTAAATAATCCTGTTATGTTATTTGATGAAATAGACAAAATGGCATCTGATTTTAGAGGAGATCCTGCATCAGCAATGCTGGAAGTATTGGATCCTGCTCAAAACCATACATTTGAAGATCACTATATAGATTATCCGTTTGATTTATCAAAAGTCTTCTTTATATGTACGTCAAATGATTTAGGTGGAATTCCAGGTCCTCTAAGAGACAGAATGGAAATAATCTACATAGAATCATATACAGAATTTGAAAAGCTGAATATAGCAAAAAGATATCTTATACCTCAGACTCAGGAGGAAAATGGACTTAAAAATTACAAGATACCATTTACTGATGATTCGATACTTAAAATAATTAACGAATATACTAGGGAAGCAGGAGTAAGAAATCTTAGAAGAGAAATAGGAAAACTGTTTAGAAAAATGGCAAGGGAAGCTTTAACTTCAAAATCTAAAAAATTATCTGTAACTGAAGCAAAAATAAAGAAATATCTTGGAAATCCAAAATACAGGGAAGATAAAATTAAGGAAAAAGCAGGAAAAGTAGGAGTTGTCAATGGGCTGGCATGGACTGCAGTCGGTGGAACTATGCTGGAAGTTCAGGCTGTAAAGATGGAAGGAAAAGGCCATCTTCAGCTTACAGGAAAACTTGGAAGTGTAATGCAGGAATCTGCTAAAGTTGCATATTCATATGTCAGACATATAAAAAATGAACTTGGAATAAAGGACAAGTTCAATGAAAAAACGGATATTCACTTGCATTTCCCTGAAGGTGCTGTTCCAAAAGATGGTCCATCTGCTGGAATTACAATAACAACAGCCATTATATCAGTTCTGACTGACAAGGAAGTTAGACAGGATGTAGCAATGACAGGAGAAATAACTATTACAGGGGAAGTTCTGGCAATAGGTGGAGTAAAGGAAAAAGTTATAGCCGCTCATAGAGTTGGAATAAGGGATGTTGTACTTCCGATGGATAATAAAATTGATACGGAAGAACTGCCTGAAGAAATAACAAAGGAAATGAAATTCCATTTTGCTGAAACTTATGACGATGTTAAAAAAATTGTTTTTGTAGAAAAAACAGCTAAAAAAACAGAAAAAACTGTAAAAAAACCGGCAGCAAAGGCAAAAACTAAAAAGACAACAAAAAAATAATATAGAAAAAAAGGAATTATTTCAGTAAAATTAATTTTATTAAATAATTCCTTTTCTTTTTATATCCAAATAAGGTATAATATAAAAAGAAGAAAGAAAAAACTGGAGGAAAAATGGAATCGCTCAGAGAGTTTTATAAAATAGGTAACGGTCCGTCGAGTAGTCATACTATGGGCCCTGAAAAAGCGGCAAAGGAATTTAGAAAAATTATAGAAAATGAATATGACGGAAATAATATCAAGTACAAAGTGGAACTATATGGAAGTCTTGCAGCAACAGGGAAGGGACATTTGACAGATTACATTGTGAGGGAAAGATTACAAAATGATAAAAAGGATAATGTGGAAGTTATTTTTATGCCTGAAGTTGTGTATGATTTTCATACAAATGGATTGAAAATATTAGCATATTCCCTTGAAGATACTGAAATGAAAAATCCTCTTAAGGAAAAGCTTTACTTTTCTGTAGGAGGAGGAAGTATAGTCGATGGAACAGGAATCGAAAAAAATAGCAAAATTTCAAGAAAAGAAACAAAATTTGAAGTTTATCCACAGAAAAATTTTCACGAAATACAGGAATACTGTATAAAGGAAAATATAACATTACCGGAATATGTAGTGAGATATGAAGGAATTGAAATAAGGGATTATCTGAAAACAATATGGAAAACAATGGATGAAACAATAAAAAAAGGATTACACACAGAAGGATTGCTGCCTGGAAAACTTAAGATAGAGAGAAAGGCAAAAAGTTTTTATGAAAAATTTAAAAAATCCCCAATAAGAGATACAAAGGGAAGAGTATATTCATATGCATTGGCAGCTTCTGAAGAAAATGCAAGTGCGGGAAAAGTAGTAACTGCTCCTACATGTGGGGCTTCAGGATTAATTCCTGCAATTTTAAAGACATATCAGAGGGAAAATGATCTTTCTGAAGAAGATATTATAAATGCACTGGCTGTAGCCGGAATTATTGGAAATGTGTATAAGCAGAATGCTTCTATTTCAGGAGCGGAAGTAGGTTGTCAGGGGGAAGTTGGAGTAGCCTGTTCAATGGGAGCAGGAATGGTGGCTCATATACTTGGAGGAGATGTAAATCAGGTAGAATATGCTGCAGAAATTGCAATGGAGCATTGTCTTGGAATGACATGCGATCCTATGCTAGGATATGTTCAGATACCATGTATTGAAAGAAATGCCATTTATGCGGCAAAAGCAATAGACTGTGCATATTACAGCATGATGTCAGGAGAAGGGCATTTTATTTCGCTTGATGAAGTTGTAGAAACAATGCTTCAGACAGGAAAAGATTTACACGAAAATTATAAGGAAACTTCATTGGCAGGTCTGGCAAAACTGAAAAAGGAAAAACTGGATTTACATTAGAAAACTAAGGAGAAAAATGAATTTTTTAGGACATTCGATGATTTCACTGGAAATTGATGAAAAAATTGATAGAAACAGAAAAACTTTATACGGTAATTTTGCAGGAGATTTTTATAAAGGAAAAATTGAGAGTATAGATTTGCCTGATAACCTAAAAGAAGGGCTTATTCTCCATAGAATAATAGATGGTGTTTCCGACAGGAATGAAAATTTTCTGAATGATTTACTGCATGAAAAATTTCATCATTTTAAAGGAATTGTATCTGATATGTTTATTGATCATTTTCTGTCTAAAAATTTTTATAGAATTTTCAATGATAATATTAATGATATTGAAAAAAAGATATTATATAATTTATCTTATAATAAAAATTTTTTTACAGAAGAATTTGAAAAAACATTTAATTGGATTCGATTGGAAAGGGTCTTACTCAAATATGCAGATGTAGATTTTCTGGAAATGGCTTTTCGTGGAATATCACATAGGGTAAGAAATGGAGAGATATTGAAGGAGGCAGTAAATGAATTAAAGAAAAATTACGGACAGTTTGAGGAGAGGTCTATCAGGGAATTTAATTATACAAAAGATAAGAGTATTGAAAAATTTTTAGAAATAAATAGTATCGGAGGGATAAAAAAATGAAAAAAATTTTATTAACGCTATTAGTTTTAGCCCAATTAGTAGTTGTAGCAGAAACAAAAAAACAAAATGTACCTGTTTCACAGCCTAAAAGTGCAGCGGCACCTAAACCAGCTAAAACTGAAACTGTTGGAAAAGATGGGATAAAAAGATTTGCAACATTGAAGGAAGCTGCAGAAGATTATGCAAAGGCATTACAAGAAATTTCAAATTATGGTTCAAGGGAATTACTTAAAACAATAAATCCTAATGTAGATAAATATGTAAGTGAAAAGAATGATGCTGATTTACAGAAAAAGTGGGATGAAACAAATACAATGCTTATTGAACAGTTTGAAGTTCTTGTTTATAAGATAAATGAAAATGGAAATAACGGTGAAGTTATATTCCTTATTAAAGGATATGACGAAACTGCAATGAATAAATATTTAAATGACAATTATAAAAAATATGCTAAAATAGATAAAGTCAGATCACAAGTAGATATAAATATTGAAGAATACATAAAATTACAATATGAATATCTTACAAAAACTAAGAAAATAAATCTTGCAACATCTAAAGTACATTTTGTAAAAGATAGTCAAGGATGGAAAGTTACAGAAGAAAAAAAATAGAGAAAGTGGTGGAAGCAAATGTTGACTGATTATCATATGCATTTTGAATATGGAAGTTATGATGAAAACTGGGTAAAACTATTTTTTCAGGAAGCAGAAAAAAAAGGTCTTCACGAAATAGGAATTAGTGAGCACACCCATGGATTTAAGGAATTCAAGGATTTATACTATGAAGAATTGATTCTTGATAACTCTGAAATTGGGGAATTTCAGAAAAAATGGCTTGATAATCCTAAGTCAAAATTTGTGCATACCCTTGATGAATATAGGGACTTTATAAATTATTTAAAATCTAAGGGATATCCTGTAAAATTTGGTTTGGAAGTGTGTAATTTTCATAATCAGAAAAGGGTACAGGAAATTCTGTCAAAATATGAATGGGACTATTTAATAGTTTCCATTCATTTTATAAAGGGATGGGGATTTGACTTCAGTGGGTTAAAACATAAGTTTAATGAAAGAAATTTGAAGGAAATATGGAAGGATTATGTAGAAGAAATTGAGAATGTCGCAAGTACAGGTTTTTATGATGTACTGGGACATCCTTTTAACTTGAGATTATTTAAAAATATTCCGGAAAAAAGAGATGTAGACAATCTTCTTGAAAAAACTGCAAAAATTCTAAAGGAAAATAATATGATTGTAGATGTGAATACGGGAACACTTCACAGATATCCGATAGAGGAAATAACACCTTATCCTGATTTTATGGAATATGTGAAAAAGTATAATATTCCAGTAATATTAACAAGTGATGCACATCAGCCTGAACATGTGGGAATGAAAATAAAGGAAGCGGCTGAATATGTAAAAGGATACGGGATAAATGAAATAGTTACTTTTGACAGAAGAAAAAGAATTATGGAAAGTATTGGGTAAATTTAAGTTAAAGATATAATTATAGGAGTGAATAAAAGGAGAAAAAAATGTCAAAAATTTTTACAGATTATACTTATGAATTATGTGTAGACAGTGTTGAATCAGCAATAAATGCTGGAAAAGGTTCAGGAAAAAGACTTGAGTTATGCAGTAATCTTGTAATAGGAGGTACAACTCCTACAGAAGCATTGTTTAATGAGGTGAAAAGAAATACAGAATTACCTGTTCATGTACTTATAAGACCGAGATTTGGAGATTTTCTGTATTCTGAACATGAAGTAAATATAATAAGAGATGAAGTTATAAAATTCAGGGAACTTGGTGCTGACGGAGTAGTTATAGGAATGTTGAATAAAGACGGAGAAGTGGATATTGAAAACATGAAAAAAGTACTTGCTGAAAGAGGAAACATGAAAGTAACTTTTCATAGGGCATTTGACATGTGTAAAGATCCTGTAAAGGCATTTAAGGATATAAAAAATCTCGGAATAGATATATTACTGACATCAGGGCAGAAAAAAACTGCAATTGAAGGAAAAGAACTTATAAAGGAACTTGTGGAAATTTCCAGGGAAGGAAAAACTGAAGAAGAAAAAGGCTTTCCTGAAGTAATGATGGCATGTGGTATTGATTCATTGAAAAAACTTGAAGACATGCTTAATTATACTCATGTATCAGCCTTTCATATGTCTGCTAAAAGAGTAATTGATAGTGAAATGAAGTATAGAAATCCGGAAGTAAATATGGGAATAGAAGGTTTCAGCGAATATCAGAAACTTGAAACAGATAAAAATACAGTAGAGATGTATTATAACTTCTTACATGAATTTATAAAAAGTTAGAAAAACAGATAAAACATATCAAAAAATAAAAATCAGTTCATTTAATAATTTAAGAAATAAATAGACATTGGAAAAAATATTCATATAAAAAGAAAAAGGCAAGGAACTTATTAAATAAGTTCGTTGCCATTCCAAAGTCTTCTAATTTTAATTTTAAATTTAATTTTTTTACTATTCTACTAATTTATTTTTCTGTTAATATTCCTAACTAAATGGATTTATAGCCCATCTAAATGTTTTGCTGTAAAAACTACTATCTAAACTGGAAACAGTAACTCTTCTACTTCCTGAAGAAGCGTGAATGAACTGTCTATTTCCCATATAGATACCTACATGTGAAATACCTTTACCAGTTGTATTAAAAAACACCAAATCACCTTTTTTCATATTCATTGATGAAATTTTTGGTTTGAATGTTGCCTGATCACTGGATACTCTAGGTAATGTCAAATTAGCTGCTGATTTGAACACATATCCAACAAAACCTGAACAATCAAAGCTATTAGGGCCAGTTGCACCCCACACATATGGAGAACCTAACTTCTTCTGAGCAAATGCTATGATTTGATCTCTAACACCTACTTTAGTTGACGAAATGTTTTTTTCAGTTTGGGAAACTTTTTTCGAATTAGATTTTTCAACATTAAGCTCTCTATTATTATAATGGCTTTGAATTGTATTCTCTAAATTACTTGTTTTTGCTGCGAAAGCAGAAACAGATAAAAGAAGAACTCCAGCCAGTATTACTATTCTTTTCATGTAACCTCCAATCTACCTTTGAACTTTGGTAACAATATTATACAACCTAATACTTAGAAAAAACTTAGAGATGTATAAATTGAGAATAAAGTTAAATATATAACAAGTTAGAAAAAAAGGCAGTTCTAGAAATTTTGAGCATAAAAATATCAAAATAATGATATAAAAAATATATAAAATCATACATAATATATATAATACAATAAAACTAATGCAGAGAGAAAAGTTTATAATTTGAATTTAAAATGAAAAATATGATACAATAATTTAATAACAAAAATAGGAAGGTAATAAAAATGAGTTTAAGATTTAAAGTGAGAGTCCCGGCAACATCAGCAAATATTGGTGTTGGATATGACTGTTTAGGTTTGGCATTAGATTATCTGCTTGAACTGGAAGTAGAAGAAAGTGATAAAATAGAATTTCTTGAAAATGGAGAACCTTTTTCCATACCGATAGAAGATAACTACATATTTGAAGCAATAAAATTTACAGAAAAACATCTGGTAAAAAATATACCGAGCTATAAAGTAAATATTATAAGAAATGATATTCCTTTAGCAAGAGGACTTGGAAGCAGTTCAAGTGCCATTGTTGCAGGAATACTTATAGCAAATACATTTGCAGGAAATCCTTTAAGTATTGATAAAATTGCAGAACTTGCCATTAAAATGGAAGGACACCCTGATAATGTAGTTCCTGCCATATTTGGAGGAATGGTTCTGACAGCTCACGATAAAGAAAATATAGTATATAGTACAATATCAGATACAGAAGAATTATGTTTTTACGTTATGATACCTGATTTTAAACTGTCTACAGAAAAAGCAAGAAGTGTGTTACCGAAATCTTACCTTGTATCAGATGCGATAAATAATATGTCGAAACTTGGACTTCTTGTTAATGCATTTAATAAAAAAGATTATAGTAATTTAAGATTTCTTTTAGGAGATAAGATACACCAGCCATACAGATTTGCATTAATAAATAATTCTGAAAAAATATTTGCGGCATCAAAGGAATATGGAGCACTTGGGGAATATATAAGTGGTGCAGGACCAACTTTGATTTCGTTAAATTATGACAATGATGAATTTCTTGAAAATATGAAACAGATACTTGATACATTAGGGGATAAATGGACTATTGAAAAGAAAAAACTGAACTTAAAAGGTGCAGAAGTATATGATGAGGAGATTTTCTAAATGGAATTTCAGATAAATAAAAATATAATGAGCATGGGCTCTCTTGAAGTTATTACCGGGAGTATGTTTTCGGGAAAAAGTGAAGAGCTCATAAGAAGATTGAGAAGAGCAAAATATGCAAAGCAGAAAATAGTTGTTTTCAGTCCGTCAATTGATAACAGATATGGAGAAAAAGGGATATATTCTCATGGGAAAGAAAGTCTTGAGGCTTATTCGGTAAGTTCTGTAAATCAGATGGAAGAAATAATGACAGAAAATATTGATGCACAGGTAATAGGAATAGATGAAGTCCAGTTTCTTGGGGAAGAAGTGGTTGAATTTTGTAAAAAGTATGTTGAATATGGTAAAAGAATAATAGTGGCAGGACTTGATATGAGTTTCAGGGCGGAACCTTATCATCCTGTGCCTGAATTAATGAGTATTTCAGACAGGGTTGATAAACTGAATGCAATATGTACAGTATGTGGGAAGCCTGCTTATGCAAGTCAAAGACTGATTAATGGAGAACCTGCCTATTATGATGATCCTTTGGTTATGGTTGGAGCTTCTGAAAATTATGAAGCAAGATGTAGAAGACATCATATTGTAAAACATAAAGAAGAAGAAAAAGGGAAAATAATATTTATTATTGGAACTGGAATTGATGCAGGGAAAAAAGAAGTTGAAAAAAATTACAGGGAAGAAGTTTTTAAAGGTAAAAAATGTGAAACTCTAATTATAAAATCCCGTATAAACGAATTTGAAGAAAATACTTCTGAAGTTACAAAACCTGATTTTTCTCTTGTGGATTTAAGAAATAAAGTAGAAAAAGCAATAAATGAAAATGACTATGTATTTATAAGGATAATAGGAGGATTGCTTCTTCCATTAGAAGGGTATTACAGCATACTTGATTTTATATGTGAATATAGAAAAAAATCTGAAATAGTAGTGGTGTCAAAGAATAAAAAAGGACTTCTGAATCAGGTACTGCTTACAGTTGATTTACTTAAAAAGTCAGACTTAAATATAGGAAGAATCATTTACAAAAATGGAAATGAAGAAAAAGAACACGAAAAAATATTGGAGGAAATAAAAGATATTACACATCTGGAATATGGATTTGTTAACTAAAATTTAAAAATTTTAGATATTGAAAAAAATGAAAAAATTTGCTAAAATACTAAAGGTTTATAGAAATGATTTTGAAGGGTGATGTGAAATGAAAACATATATGGAAAACAACCTCACATTAATAGCAAAAATGAAAAAAACGGATATTTTTGATTTCCTTTCATTATTATTTTTCAAGTTTTTTATAAAATCAGGTATGTATTTTATCTTAAAAAAATACGAAAAGCCAGATGTTCCGTTTTTAAAATTAAGTAATATTTATATAGAAGGGAATAATAGTATTAGATATTTCTAATGCTGATTATTCCTTTTTTTATATCAAAAATTAAATTATGGAGGTAGAAAGAAAATGAAAGACATTATTTCAATGAATGACATGAGCAAAGAGGAAATACTGGAAATTCTGGAAATAGCAGAAAAAATTGAAAATTCTTCAGAAGAGGAAAAATTGAATTTTTTAAAAGGAAAAATTATTGCAACATTATTTTTTGAGCCAAGTACAAGAACTAAAATGTCCTTTGAATCAGCTGCTTTTAGACTGGGAGCACAGGTACTTCAACTTCCGCCGCTGGAACAGTCATCAGTGAAAAAAGGGGAATCATTTTCAGACACAATAAGAATGGTGGAATCCTATTCAGATGTAATTGTTGTAAGACACCCAAATGACGGTGCCGCAAGATTAGCGTCAACAACTTCGAAAAAACCTGTAATTAATGCAGGCGATGGATCAAATCAGCATCCAAGTCAGACATTACTTGATTTATATACAATAAAAGAAGAAAAAGGAACACTTAGTAACTTATCGATAGCTTTTGTTGGAGATTTAAAATATGGAAGAACTGTGCATTCACTTGTAAAAGCTCTGACACATTTTAATCCTACAATTTATTTTGTATCTCCTAAAATACTTCAAATGCCGACATATCTTATAGATGATTTAGATAAAAATAATATAAAATATGAAATTTTAGAAGATTTCAGAGACTGCCTTGATAAAATAGATGTTTTTTACATGACAAGAATACAGAAAGAAAGATTTCCGGATGTAGAAGACTATCAGAAAGTAAAAGGGGTTTATGTAATAAATAAGGAAAATATTTTAGGAAAATGTAAGGAAGACATGATAATACTTCATCCACTTCCTAGAGTTGATGAAATATCTACAGATTTGGATGAAACAAAACATGCACTGTATTTTAAACAGGCAAAAAATGGAATACCTGTAAGACAGGCAATGATGATGAAGGTTCTGGATAAGGTAAAGGACACTTTTAAATAAGGAGAAAATAGGACTGTAGGATTAGAAAAAGTACAGGCTAATAGATTAAAAATAAGAGGATAAATAAAATAAAAATTGAAAGAAGGGAATAGCACATGGAAGAAAAAGCTAGAGAATTACAAATAACAGCGTTAAAAAATGGAATAGTTATAGATCACATACCATCAGAAAAGGTATTTGCAATAGTTGAACTTTTAAAATTGAAGGGATATAATGAAGTAGTTACAGTTGCCATAAATTTAAAAAGTACGTCGCTTGGAAAAAAAGGGATAATAAAAATAGAAGATAAAGTTCTGGATGAAAGTGAACTGAATAAAATTGCATTGCTTTCGGATCATGTGACAATAAATATAATTGAAAATTATAAAGTTGTGAAGAAAATTCAGCTTGCAATTCCAAACGAAATAGTGGGATTAATGAAGTGCGGAAATAATAAATGTATTTCAAATCATGAAAATGTTGAAACAAAGTTTATAAAACAGCTTAATGAAGAAAATCATGAAATTAAATATAAATGTTTCTACTGTGAAAGAACAATATCAGAAGAAGAATTAGAACTGAAATTATAAATGATTAAAAAATATAAAAATAAAAAATTAAAAGGAGGAAAAAGTTGAATAAAATAAAAGAGGAAGCAAAAAATAGGCTTATTGTTGCATTGGATTACAATAATATGGAAGATGCCATAAAATTAACTGAAAAACTGGGAGATAAAATTTCAATTTATAAAGTTGGTCTTGAAAGTTTTTTAAGTACAGATGGTAAGCTGGTTGATTATTTGCATGAAAAAGGGAAGAAAGTATTTCTGGATTTGAAATTTCATGATATTACAAACACTGTAAAAATGGCGTGTGCAAATGCAGTAAGAAAAAATGTATTTATGTTTAATATTCATTGTTCAAATGGAAGTAAAACAATGAAGGAAGTGGCAGAACTTGTAAAGGAAAATGGCTCTGAAAGTCTTCTTATTGGTGTAACGGTTTTGACAAACTTGGGAGAAGATGACTTGCAGGAAATGTTCAGAAGCAGCATGAAACTTGAAGAAGTAGTATTCAATCTTGCAAATCTGGCTAAAAAAAGTGGAATGGACGGAGTAGTGTGCTCTCCACAGGAATCTAGAAAAATAAAGGAAATGTCAGGTTCAGACTTTGTAACCGTATGTCCAGGAGTACGTCCAAAATTTACTTTAAATGCTGACAATAAAAGTAATGATGACCAGACAAGAATAATGACTCCTTTTGATGCCATAAAGGAAGGAGTAGACTTTCTTGTAGTGGGAAGACCTATAACAAAAGCTGAAGATCCGGTAAAAGCCACTGAAATGATACTGGAGGAAATTTCAGAAGCTTTATAAAAAATAAAATCAGGAGCAGAAATGGAAAAAAATAAAATTATCATTTTAAAGAATGGTACTGATGTTTTCGGAAAAAAAATTGAAATATTAATAAATGGCGAAGTAATTGAAAAGGTTTCTGAAAATATAGAAGAGAAGGAATATTTAAATAGGGAAAATGTAAGAATCATTGATGTTGAAAGAAAAGTCATAATGCCTGGAGTTATTGATGTACACACTCATATGAGGGAACCAGGAGTTACGTATAAGGAAGACTTTGAAACAGGATCAAGGGCGTGTGCAAAAGCCGGAATTACAACTTTTTATGATATGCCGAATACAGTCCCGACAACTACAACTTTAGAAAATCTTTTAAATAAAAAGGAACTGGCAAGGAAAAAATCAATTGTAAATTTTGGAATTCATTTTGGAGGAAGTAAAAATAATAATATAAGTGAGATAAGAGAAGTACTGGCTAAAAAAGAAGTGAATACTGTAAAAATTTTTATGAATGTAACAACAGGAGAAATGCTTATTGAAGATGATGAAATTTTAAAGGGAGTATTTCAAAATTCAGGACTTGTATTAGTTCATGCTGAAAATGAAATGATTGATAAGGCAATTGAGCTGAATCAGAAGTATGGAAAAGGTCTTTATGTGTGTCATATTCCATCTGCTGAAGAACTGAAAAAAGTTATAGAAGCTAAAAAGAATAGTGTTCTGAATAATGAAATGCATCCTGTTTATGCTGAAGTTACTCCGCATCATCTGTTTCTAAATGAAGAAATAAGGGAAAGCAGCGAAAGAAATAAAATGCTTTTAAGAATGAAACCTGAATTGAGAAAAAAATCTGACAATGAGTTTTTATGGAAGGCTGTAAATGAAGGACTGATAGATACTATAGGAACGGATCATGCTCCTCATCTGATTGAGGAAAAGCTGGAGAAGGTTACTTTTGGAATGCCTGGTGTGGAAACATCCCTCGCCTTGATGCTTACTGCATATAATGAAGGAAGGATAGAATTGCCTGCTATACAGAAACTGATGTGTGAAAATCCTGCAGAAATAATGAAAATAGCAAGAAGAGGAAAGCTGAAGGAAGGTTATTATGCAGATGTGATTGTAGTAGATACAGAAAAGGAATGGATTGTAGGTGTTGACGATATGCTTGAATCAAAATGTGGCTGGACTCCGTATGAAAACTGGAAATTAAAGGGAAAAAATATAATGACAGTAGTTAATGGTGAAATTGTCTATGAAAATGGGAAAATAAATGAAAATATAAAAAAAGGAAAGTCAGTAGAATTTTTTGAATAAATGAAATAGTTTATATCAGATACTTATAAAAAAAGAGAAAGGAAAATATAAATTATGGCAAATCTAACGTTGGAAGAAAAAGTGGCAAAAGCACTGTTTGATGTGAAGGCAGTGAAAATAAACGTAAAAGAACCTTTTACATTTGCTTCAGGAATAAAAAGCCCTATTTACTGTGATAACAGGTATATACTTGGATTTTCAGATGAAAGGGATATAATAGTTGAAAGCTTTGTTGAAAGAATTGACAAGGACACAGATGTTATAGCAGGAGTTGCAACAGCAGGAATTCCATGGGCGGCATTCATTGCCGACAGGATGAAAAAACCTTTATGCTATATAAGAAATAAGCCAAAAGATCATGGAGCAGGAAAACAGATTGAAGGTGCAGAAGTAAAAGGTAAAAAAGTAACGGTAATAGAAGATCTTATAACTACTGGAAAAAGTAGCCTTATTGCTGTTGATGTGCTTCAGAAGGAAGAAGTAAAGGAACTGGAAGTAAAATCAATATTTTCTTATGGATTTAAGAGTGCAGAAGAAAATTATGCAAAATATAATTGTAAATTTTCATCACTATCAAACTTTAATATTCTCATAAAGATGTTAAAAGAAAGTAAATATCTTACAGAAAAAGAAGCTGAAATTGCCCTTGAATGGAGTAAAAATCCTGAAGTATGGGGATAAGAAATTATTATACTGAAATATATGAATAAAAATTAATAAACTAATTGAAAAAAAATAAAATGTATGATATAATATGCATGTAATTGAAAACATATTTAGACAAAAAGAGAGTGTTGTGGCACTCTCTTTTTAATTCATTTACATAAGATTTTCTATAAGAAATTTCAAAAATTCCAGAAAAGCCAGTAAAAGAACTTTGATTGTTTCTCTCGAAAACATAAGTAGACACCTCCTTTACATGAGGATAAATTATTATAACATATTTTTAATTTATTTAAAATGTTTTTTAAATAAATTGAAAATTTTTATTGTTTATGTATGATATACTACTTAAAATATGTTGAATAATATGATATAATATAAAACAAATTATTTTACGGTAGAAGAAAGGAGATGTGTGATTAGGTATATAGATACATTGTAATCATGCGAAATAAAGATATGTTGTTAGAATTAAGAGAATTACAGTTAAACTCTGAAAAATATCTAGATAAGGAAATACAGCTAAATGGATGGATAAAAAAAATTAGAAGTCAGAAAAATTTTGGATTTATAGAATTAAATGACGGTACATTTTTTAATGGAATTCAAGTTGTAATAGATGATAAACTGTCAAATTTTGAAGAAATATCAAAATTAACAATTTCTTCCTCAATTAAGGTTTATGGAAAATTAGTAAAGTCAGAAGGAAAAGGACAGGATTATGAAATAAAGGCTAACAAAGTAGAGGTTTATGACAAGTCAGATTCTGATTATCCTTTACAAAATAAAAGACATACTTTTGAGTTTTTAAGAACTATAGCTCACCTTAGACCTAGAACAAATACATTTTTTGCAGTGTTTAGAGTAAGATCAATATTGGCTTATGCAATACATAAATTCTTCCAGGAAAAACATTTTGTGTATGTTCAGACTCCAATAATTACTGGAAGTGATGCTGAAGGAGCAGGAGAAATGTTCAGATTAACTACGCTTGATCTTGAAAATATTCCAAAAACAGAAAAGGGAGATATAGACTTTAAACAGGACTTCTTTGGAAAAGAATCTAATCTTACGGTAAGTGGACAGTTAAATGCGGAAACTTTCTGTACAGCATTTAAAAATACTTATACTTTTGGACCTACATTCAGGGCAGAACATTCAAATACTCCTAAACATGCGGCAGAGTTCTGGATGATGGAACCTGAAATTGCATTTGCAGATTTAGTTGTAAACATGGATGTAATTGAAGAAATGATAAAATATATTGTAAAATATGTTATGGAACATGCTAAGGAAGAAATGGAATTCTTTAACCAGTTTATTGATAAGGAACTGTTTGAAAGATTAGATGTTCTTGTAAATTCAGATTTCGAAAGAATAACTTATACTGAAGCTATTGAAATTCTTAAAAATTCAAAACAGAACTTTGAATATGAAGTTGAATGGGGAATTGATTTACAGACAGAACATGAAAGATATTTGGCTGAAAAACATTTCAAAAAACCAGTGTTTGTAACAGATTATCCTAAGGATATAAAGGCATTCTATATGAAATTGAATGAAGATGGAAAAACAGTAAGAGCTGTAGACCTTCTGGCACCTGGAATTGGAGAAATAGTAGGTGGAAGCCAAAGGGAAGACAAATACGAAATTCTTTTGGAAAGAATTCATAAAATGGGTCTTAAGGAAGAAGATTACTGGTGGTATCTGGATCTTAGAAGATACGGAAGTGTACCTCATTCAGGATTTGGACTTGGATTTGACAGAATGCTTATGTACATAACAGGAATGACAAATATAAGGGACGTAATTCCTTTCCCTAGAACGACTAAAAATTTGGAATTTTAATAAAAAATTTCATTTTGGAGGGATAATAAAATGAAAAAGAAAATAATAATATTGTCCATATTAATACTGGGAAGCTTTGTAATGGTAAAGGAAAGTTTGGCTGAAAAAGCAAATGAAGTACAAAAGGAAACAGAAAGTATGACAGCCAATCCTGGAGGAAAAAAAACAGATAATACTCCAGAAGCTGGAACTTCCAAAACAACAGATAATGGCGAAACTCAGGAAGCAGCAAAGGATCCGGAGGCAGCACCGAAAGCTGAAGATACAGGAACAGCACCTGTAACTCAGACTGATGATGTTTCAGATGGATCAAAGTTTAAAACATACAATGGTTATGAAAGTGCAGTTCTTGCAAAAAAGAATCCAAGTTCAATTTATCAGCTTAGTCAGCTTTATTTTAAGGATGGGCTTTACGAAAGGGCTGTAAATATTGCAAAAAAAGATGTGTCAGGAGATATAAGAAATCTATTTGTTGTAGCTATAGGTTCAAGACTTCTGGGATATTATGACCAGTCTATAGATTATTATAATAGAATATTGGCAACTTCACCTAATCAGGCTGAAGCAAAACTAGGAATAGGGATTGCATATAAGGCAAAAGGAGAATTTTCAAAAGCTTTAGGATACTTGAAAGACTATGCAAGATCAAATCCTAGTCAGGAAGTAGTAAGAGAGATAGCTGAATTAAATGAACTGATTTCAAGTAAGTAAAAAAATATTAGAAATAAAAACTGAAAGCAAATAATGGGGGTTAATTGTGGGATGGTTAAAATTAAAGGAAGCTGGAATGAAGGACGGTCATATTAGGAAACTAATGAGTATTTATAAAAAATATGATGAACTGTTCCTTGAAGAAAATTTCAGGCTTTTTAATAGTGGACTTAAGAAAACTCTTGAAAAATCAAGAAATATAAATTTAGAAAATAAAATAGAATTATATGAAAGAAACAAAGTACGAATAATTGATGCAAACAGCCAGGGATATCCGGAAAAGTTAAAGGAACTTATAGATTATCCCCTGTTTTTGTATGTTAAGGGAAAAGATTTAAATAAAAAACTGGATAATGAAAGAAGAAATATTGCAGTAGTGGGGACGAGAAAGGTTACAAAATTTGGAAAGAGTGCATGTGAGAAGATAGTCAGGGAACTGCTGGAATATGATGTGACCTTGATTAGCGGTCTTGCAGAAGGAATTGATACAGTAGCTCTTTCAGCTTCTATTGAAAAAGATGGAAGTTCCATAGCTGTGGTAGGTAGCGGGCTTGATATTGTATATCCGTATGAAAATAAGATTTTATGGGAAAAAATAAGTGAGAAGGGAATATTGGTAAGTGAACATCCATTGGGAACAAAACCGCTGAAATGGAATTTTCCTAAGAGAAATAGGATAATAGCGGCACTTTCAGATGGCATACTCATAGCAGAAAGTTTTAAATCTGGAGGAGCTCTGATAACGGCAGAACTTGGATTTATGATGGATAAGGAAATATTTGCAGTTCCAGGCTTTATAAACTATCCTTCTTTTGAAGGATGCAATAATCTTATAAAGGAAAATAAGGCAAAACTCATAACTACAGGAGAAGATATAGCAAAAGAATTTTTATGGGATTTGAAAAATAGAAAAAGCAAGACAGACAAGCTGACTTGTGAAGAAAAAATCGTATTTTTACAGTTAAGTGAGGAACTTGGACTGGAAGAAATAATGAAAAAAATACAGAGTTTTAATAGGAATAATCATATAGAAAATGGTAAGATTGGAAATACACTATTTGAAAATGAAAGTAAAATGGAGGAAAATAAAGTTGAAATTCCTTTGAATAAACTGCTTTCAATACTGATGAGCTTAAAAGTAAAAGGGCTTATAACAGAAACAGGAACTGCAAAGTATATGAGAATAGTGTAATTTATAAAAATTTAAGCAATGAAAATTCTAAAATTGAAAATAAAATATACTATATATAAAGAAACAAAGAGTAAAGGAATTATGAGGTGAGAATTTTGGCAAAAAAGCTTGTAATAGTGGAGTCGCCTTCCAAAGCAAAGACGATAGAAAAAATACTTGGAAAAGGATATGAAGTTACGGCATCTTATGGCCACGTCATAGATTTGCCTAAAACAAAGATTGGAATAGATGTGGAAAATAACTTCGAACCTAAATACCAGGTAATAAAAGGAAAAGGTGAAGTTCTGAAAAAGCTGAAGGATAAGTCAAAAAAGGCTTCAACTGTATATCTGGCATCGGATCAGGATAGGGAAGGGGAAGCTATTGCATGGCATATATCCAATTATATTAAACAGCCTGAAAAAACAAAGAGAATAGAATTTAATGAAATTACAAAAACAGCTGTAAATAATGCCATAAAACATCCTAGGGACATTAATGAAAATCTTGTGAATGCACAGCAGGCAAGAAGATTACTTGATAGAATTGTGGGATATAAAATAAGTCCATTGTTATGGAAAACTATTAATAAAAATGCAAGTGCAGGAAGAGTACAGTCGGTTGCATTGAAGCTTATCTGTGATTTGGAAGATGAAATAAGAAACTTTGTTCCTCAGAAGTACTGGGAAGTAAATGCACTTCTTGAAAAGGAAATTAAAGTTAATCTAGTGGAAATTTTAGGAGAAAAGGTAGATAAGATATTTGATGAAGAAATTGTCAAGAAACTAAAAAAGGATTTGAAGGATAAATCTTTAACGCTTGAAAGTGTGGAAGTAAAGAAAAAATCCCAAAGACCGCCATTGGTGTTTAAGACGAGTACATTGCAACAGCTGGCTTCATCATATCTCGGGTATGGAGCAACTAAAACAATGAGAATAGCCCAGCAGTTATATGAAGGGTTGTCGATTGATGGAGAAAATAGAGGATTGATAACATACATGAGAACAGATTCCACAAGGGTTTCAATGGATGCCATAAATATGACCAAAGAATATATAACTGATAAATATGGTAAGGAATATGTAGGATATTATGTTACAAAAAATTCTAAATCAAATGTACAGGATGCCCATGAAGGAATAAGACCTTCAGACATAAATCTTGAACCTGATGCGATACAGTCTTATCTGACAAATGACCAGTACAAGCTGTATAAATTAATCTGGAACAGATTTCTTGTGTCACAGTTTGCAGCTATGAAATATGAGCAGATGCAGATAAATGCAATAAATGGTGACTATAAATTTAGAGGAACTATAAATAAAGTAATTTTTGATGGATATTATAAAATCTTTAAAGAGGAAGATGAAATAAAAACTGCTGATTTTCCTGTACTTAAAGAAGGTGATGTCTATAATATAGAAAAACTTAATATTGAAGAAGGAATTACTAAAGCTCCTACAAGATATTCAGAAGCGACGCTTGTAAAAAAACTGGAATCTGAAGGAATTGGGAGACCATCAACTTATGCTTCAATAGTTGAAACACTGAAAACAAGGGAATATGTAGAAATTATAGAAAAAAGGTTTCATCCGACATATCTTGGATACGAAGTGAAAAATGAACTTGAAAAGAACTTTCAGGATATAATGAATATAAAATTTACAGCAAATATGGAAGAGGATCTGGATAAAATAGAAGAAGGAAATGTACAGTGGGTGGAACTTTTAAGAAATTTCTATAACTCGCTTGAGAAGGAAATTAGTAAATACGAAGTTGAAATTGAGAAAATTAAAGATAGAAGAATAGAATCTGATGTTCTTTCTTCTGATGGAAATCCGATGCTATTAAAAACTGGAAGATTTGGGAAATATCTTGTTTCAGAGACAAATCCTGAAGAAAAGATAACATTGAAAAATATTCCGATAGAACCTGAACAGATGGAAGCAGGAAAGGTTTTCATAAAATCTGAAGTGGAAAAACTGATGGCTGATAAAATGGGAATTCCTACAGACTTCTTTACAGAAGATAATAAAAGATATGTTGTGAAAAAAGGAAGATTTGGAGAATATCTTGAAAGTGAAGATTTCAAAAATGATGAAAAAAGAATGTCACTTCCTTTACCAATAAAGCAGAAACTTAAAAAAGGTGAACTTAATACAGTTGATGGAATTCTTCAAATAAAGGATGAGATTACTGCCATTATTGATGAAGAAAGAAAAATTGTGGAAGAAGCCGGAGTCTGTGAGAAATGTGGTAGACCATTTGAAATAAAAACAGGAAGATTTGGGAAATTTCTGGCATGTACAGGTTATCCTGAATGTAAGACAATAAAGGCTATTCCGAAGGATAAAAAGAGAGCCTCAAAAACTTCAGGAAAAAGTAAAACTGCAACGGCATCAAAAGCCAAGAAATCAGTAGCTGAAAGTACTAAAAAAACAAAAACTACGTCAAAGAAAACAGCAGCTAAAAAAACATCAGCAAAATCATCTGCAAAAAAGACAACTGGAACAAAAACAGGAAAAAAATAGAAATTAGTATCCTGAAGTAAATGGAAAAGAGGGTATTTTAATGGGAAAACAGCTTAGAAATGAAGATAAGGATAAAAAAAAATATGAAAACAGCAAAGTTAAGGATTTGGCTGTACATGCAGAAAAGTTTTTATATTATGAGGAAGTTATACTTGGAAAAAGTTATAATACAGTAAGAAGTTACAGAAGGGATATTTACCAGTTTATAGATTATCTGGATGAATATGAGGAAATAACTAAGTTTGATGAAGTTGAAACTATAACTGTGAGATCTTTTATAGCTTATCTGAATTCTGGAGATAAAAGCAGACAGGCAAGTACAGAAAGTAATGGAGAAAAAAAGGAAAAACCTGTGAATCCTGTATCTAAGCGAAGTATTAACAGAAAAATATCCGCCCTTAGAACGTTTTTCAAATATCTTCAGGAAAAGCAGGTTGTAAAAGTTAATAAAATATCGTATATTGCAATGCCGAAATTTGAAAAGGAACTTCCGAATATATTAAACAAGGAAGATCTGAATAAACTGAGGGATGTCATAAATACAGAAAAAATAACAGGAGTAAGGGACAGACTTATTATTGAAATGCTATATTCAAGTGGAATGAGGGCAAGTGAACTGATAGATCTCAGTGAATATATGATAAATATTCCTGAGAGGGAAATAAGGGTAATTGGAAAAGGAGATAAGGAAAGAATTACTTTTTTTAGCGAAACTGCAAGAAAGTGGCTTGAAAAATATCTTTCACATAAAAAGAAAGAATACGGAAATTACAGTAAAGAAATAGTTTTTACCAACAATAGGGGTGAAAAGCTGACAACCCGTTCATTGAGAAGGCTAATTTCAAATTATGCACAGAAAGCCGGAATACAGAAGGAAATAACGCCTCACGTATTTAGACATTCATTTGCAACAGAACTGTTAAATAACGGAGTAGATATAAGATATTTACAGGAATTGCTGGGACATAGCAGTATTTCTACAACACAGGTTTATACACATGTAAGTAAGGCACTACTAAAGGATATTTATATGAAAACACATCCTTTGGCAAAGGAGTAAGCTTGTAGGAGAAAGTGTGTATGATGTTTTCTAAAGTAAGTAAGTAGGATATAATAGTACAGGAGATATAAAATATAAATAATTGGAGGAAATTTTGATTAGTAAAAAATGTACAGGTTGCGGAATGGAACTGCAATTTGAAGATGAAAAGAAGGAAGGATATGTTCCCGAAGAAAAATTTATAACAGAAGGCGATTTACTTTGCCAAAGATGTTTCAAAATAAAAAATTATGGGAAAAATTCAGTTAATAATTTTAAAAGCGAAGATTATTCAAAGGAAGTTTTAAACAGTGTAAAAAAATCTGATATAATTCTTCCAATATTTGATATAATAGACTTTGAAGGATCCTTCACTGAGGAAATTCTGGATTACTTAAGGGATTACAGGTCAATAGTTCTTGTAAATAAAACAGATTTATTACCGGGATTTGTACATCCTACTGAAATAGCCGACTGGATAAAGGATAGGCTTGCTGAGGAGGATATTGTTCCTGAAAATATTGCATTTATAAGTGCAAAAAGTAAATATGGAATAAATGGAGTTATAAGAAAAATTAAGAGTATTTTCCCTGATAAAAAAGTAAAGGCAGTAGTGCTTGGTGTTTCAAATGTTGGAAAATCTTCAGTTATAAATTTGTTATTAGGTAAAAATAAAATAACAACTTCAAAATATTCAGGAACTACATTGAAGTCCATAAATAATAAAATACCTGATACAGATATAACAATAACTGATACTCCAGGACTTATACCAAAGGAAAAACGTCTTTCAGATATGCTAAGTGTAGAAACAGGTTTAAAACTTGTTCCATCAGGTGAAATATCCAGAAAAACTTTTAAACTTGAAGAAGGTCAGGTATTTATGTTTGATGCTTTCTGCAGATTTAAGGTAAAGGAAAATAAAGCTAAAAATGATATAGCAGAAGAAAAAAAATATAAACCTATATTCTCTGTATATTCTTCAAAAAATGTAAAATTTCATGTTACAAAGGAAGAAAGAGTTGAAGAGCTCTTAGAGGGAGACTTCTTTGATGTATTGAAAGGCGAAGAAAAGAAAAAATATTTTGAAAATGAATTTGTTACATTTAAAATAACAGTTAAAGAAAATGAAGATCTGGTAATTTCTGGACTTGGATGGATAAATGTCAAAAGAGGTCCATTAGCAATAGAACTGACAGTTCCTAAAGGAGTAAAAGTAATTGTAAGACCTTCGATTTTTAAGGGAAAAAAGTAAATTAGAGAAAATATTTAAAATTATAATATAGAAAAGAAAAATATATAGTGAAGGTATTAAATTCAGGTAAAATATGGGGTTAAAAGAGGAATAACTAAAAATGGAGAAGAGATATGGCACTATATAATAACAATAAAGATGCAAATAAGACACTGAAAAATGTCATTGGAAGAACAATGCTTTTTGTAATAATGGCAATTATATCTTTTTTTATTTCAATCCATCTGTTTTCAGAAAAGGCAAAAGTAATAATAAAGGCAGATATTGAAGTTGAAACGGAAAAACTTTCAAATGCCATAAAAAATTATAAATCCAGGACAGGATTTTTTCCTGAATTAACAGGCAATGAAAATAATCTAGAAAACATTAAGAGTCCTGACGGAAAATATTCCTTTGACGTTTTTTATGGAGAAAAAAAGCTTTTTGCTATTCCAGGGAATCTGGAAAAAGGTATAGAAGATTCAAATAGTGTGGTTTCAGTAAAGGATAATAAAGGCGGATGGGTGTATAGTAAGATAGATGGAGAAGTAAATCCTAATATACAGTAAATTTGAGGTAAATTTATAGAATACGGAGAAACACATAAAATGAAATTTTCAATTTTAGGAAGTGGCAGTAGCGGAAATTCAAGTTATATAGAAATGGGAAAAAAGAAATTTCTGATTGATGCTGGATTCAGTGGGAAAAAAATTGCAGAAAAACTAAATAATATAGGAAGAAGAATAGAAGACATAGATGGTGTTTTTGTAACACATGAGCATTCAGATCATATTCAGGGATTGGGAGTAATCTCAAGAAAATACGACATTCCAATATATCTTCACGAAATCACTTATGGAATAATTAGGGAAAAAATAGGTAAAATAGACCCTAAAAATATAAATTTTCTGAGGAAAGACAAGGTATCCTTTGAAGAGTGCACTGTAAATAACTTTGAAGTGATGCATGATGCTGAAAAGTGTCTTGGATTTACTTTTGAATACGATAATAAAAAACTGGCTTATGCAAGTGATGTAGGATGCACAAACAATATAATAAAGGAAAATTTTAAAAATAGCGATGTAATAGTGGTGGAAAGTAATTATGACTATAATATGCTTATGACGGGACCTTATCATTGGGAACTAAAAAACAGAGTGAAGGGAAGAAATGGACACCTGTCAAATGCAGAGGCTTCAAAGCTTATTTCCCAAGTAATGTCAGATAAACTGAAAAAAATTTATCTGATGCATATAAGTAAAGATAATAATACTCCGGAACTTGCGTATAATACTTTGCATGAAATTCTTGAGAGGGAAAACAGAAGTAACCTTGAAATAGAAATAGTCACTGAAAATGAGACAACAATGTATCACATTTGAAATTGAGATAAATGAGGTTGAAAATAAATGTGGAATGACTTGGAAATGGAAATAGAAATATGCAGTAAATGTGCTCTGGAAAGAGTAAGGAAAAATTCTGTAGCCGGGAAGGGAAATAAAGAGGCAAAAATACTCTTTGTAATGGACAGTATAAGTACGGAAGAAGACAATAGAAACGAACTTTTAACAGATAAAAACGGAGAATATTTTATGAAATTTCTTGAATATGCAAAGCTTAATCTGGAAAAATGCTATTTTACAACTTTGACAAAATGCAGTTCACGAGGAGAAATTATTGAAAAAGATAGTGTTTTAAAATGCAGGGATTTTCTTACAGGTCAGATTGCATTGCTGAATCCTTCATATATAGTGACGGTGGGAGAAAATCCTACAAGAAGTTTTATAAAGGAAAAGGAAGATATAAAAGAAATGGTAGGAAACAGCTACCGTTATATAGGTGATATGTGGATAGTGCCTGTTTTCGATATTCCTTATCTTTTTAAGGCGACTGACAAGGAAAAATGGAAGCTTATTAAGATTTTAACTAAACTTGAAAAAAGTGTGGAACTTTAAAGTTAAGTAAATTTAAAAGTCAGTAATATAATAAAATGAATGTAAAAAATAAAAAAATTTATAAGTAACTGAAATAAAGGAAAGGAGATGTATGCAGTGAAAGCAATATAGCTTAAACTGTTAATACAAACTGATAAATGATAGGAATAGGTATAGTAGGACTTCCTAACGTAGGAAAGTCAACATTGTTTAACGCAATAACAAAAACTCAGAATGCGGAGGCGGCAAATTATCCATTTGCGACGATAGAACCAAATGTGGGGCTGGTAAGTGTTCCAGATGTTAGACTTAAGGAATTGGAAAAAGTAGTTAATCCTCAGAGAACATTAGGTGCAACTGTGGAATTTGTAGATATTGCAGGACTTGTAAAAGGAGCTTCAAAAGGTGAAGGGCTGGGAAACCAGTTTTTATCCAACATAAGAAATACTGCTGCAATCTGTCAGGTTGTAAGATGTTTTGATGATGACAATATTATTCACGTTGAAGGAAGTGTGGATCCTATAAGGGATATAGAAACTATAAATACTGAATTAATATTTGCAGATATAGACACTGTGGAAAGAGCTCTGCAAAAGAACAGTAAGCTTGCAAGAGGTGGAAATGCTGAAGGAAAGGAACTACTTGCAGTTCTTGAAAAATGTAAAAAACATCTGGAAGATTTTAAATTGTTAAAGACACTTGAATTTACCCAAAGGGAAAATGAACTGATAAGAGTATACCAGTTCTTGACATTGAAACCTATGATGTTTGCAGCCAATATTTCTGAAGATGATCTGACTAATAAAGTAGAAAATGATTATGTAAAAAAAGTAAGGGAATTTGCAGCATCACATGATAGTGAAGTAGTAACTTTTTCAGCAAAAGTTGAAGCTGAACTTATAGAAATAGAGGACGAAGAAGAAAGACAGATGTTCATAGATGAACTTGGAATAACAGAGCCAAGTCTTAACAGACTTATAAGAGGAGGATTCAAGCTTCTTGGACTTATTACTTATTTTACTGCAGGTGAGAAGGAAGTAAGAGCTTGGACTATAAAGCAGGGAACAAATGCACAGAAAAGTGCGGGAGAAATTCATACTGACATAGAAAAAGGATTTATAAGGGCAGAAGTTGTAGCTTATGAAAAATTCATTGAATATAATGGATGGCAAGGTGCAAAGGAAAAAGGTGCAATGCGTCTGGAAGGTAAAGAGTATGTTGTAAATGACGGAGATGTAATGTATTTCAGATTCAATGTGTAGTAAATTTTATATGAGGAGAAATTTAGAATGAAAGATTTTCAGAAATTTTTTGAATGGAAAAACTTATCTCAGTTTTTACAGACAAATTTATTAAAAATTGCAATAATAATAGTTGCATTAAAAATATCAGGAATACTAAAAAAATATGTAGATAAACTTTTAAAATCCATAATGGAAAAAGCTAAAATGGATAAAAGTATATCTTCCTTTCTGATGTCAGCATTTTCTATACTTTATTATGTTGCTTTGACTTATACGCTTATTGGTTTTTTAGGTATTGATGTATCTTCAATAAGTGCATTTCTAGGAGCGGCAGGGATAGTTTTAGGGTTTGCCTTTAAGGAAACCCTTGGAAATATTTGTGGAGGTTTAATAATATTGACATTTAAACCTTTTAGAGTAGGCCACATGATAGAATATAAAAATTATATAGGTGAAGTTAAGAGTATAGAATTATTTTATACAAGAATAAAAACCCCTCAAAATGAACTTGTTATAATTCCGAATGGAATGATAACAAGTAATGAACTTAGAAATATGACAAAAGAAAAGGTTAAAAGGCTAGATCTTAAAATAGGGGTGTCATATAAAAGTGATATTTTAAAGGTTAAAAAATTATTGAGGGAAATTATAGATGAAGAAATAAAAGGACAGGATAAATTGATACTAAGGTCTCCTGAACCTACAATAGGTGTACTTGCACTGGCAGAATCAGCAATGATTTTCTGCGTATATGTGTACACTAAAAGTGAAAATTATTTCAACTTGCAGCTGAGAATGAATGAAAGAATAAAAATAAAATTTGATGAAAATAATATTGAAATACCATATCCACAAGTGGATGTGCATATTTCAAAAGGAGGAGAGTAAAATGCACGTGGAATTATTTATGAATCAGAAAACTAATGGGAACAGTTATGTTGTGGATGATGGAAAAGACTGTTATATTGTTGATCCGGGAGGATTTGACATGTCTTCTCTATTGAGTTATATTGATGAGAAAAAGTTAAATTTGTCAGGAATTTTACTTACACATGGACATTATGACCATATAATAGGAATACCTGAAATTATAGCTCATAAGGATGTACCTGTTTATGTAAGTGAAAAGGATTATGATTTTTTATATGATTCAAGTTTATCCCTGACCTTGTGGATAGATATGGATTTTAAACTTGCAAAGGAAATAAAGGTAATCAAACTGAAAGAAGGAGATGAAGTCTTCGGATTTAAAGTTTTGGAAACACCAGGTCACACTCATGGGGGAGTTTGCTATTATAACGAAAAAGAAAAAATACTTATGTCAGGGGATACAATATTTAAAGCAAATTATGGAAGAACAGACCTTCCTACAGGAGACAGGGCTGATATGAAAAAATCAATAGCAAGATTATTTGAACTTCCAGGAGATACAGTAGCATATCCAGGACATGGAGGAGAAGTTTCAATAGCACAGAATAGGGATTATTTTGAATATTTAGTAAAAATCTAATATTTTCTTATTGAAATTCTATAAAAATAGGGTATACTTTACTATAAAAATTTAAGGAGGACGTTATGAAAAAATTTACAGAATGGATGGAACAGAAATTTGTTCCAAAAGCTGCAAAAATCGCATCACAGAGATTCCTTGTAGCTATTAAGGATTCTTTTATTGCAATAATGCCTATTACTATGGTTGGTTCAATAGCAGTGCTACTGAACGTATTTTTTAGAGATTTACCTAGAAGCTGGGGACAGGACAGCTTTGTAGAGCTTATGACACCGTTAATTAACATAAATGGTATAGTTTGGTTTGCCTCAATAGCAATATTATCATTGGCATTTGTAATAGCTCTAGGATATAATGTAGCGAAAAGTTATGAAGTGAATCCGGTAGCAGGAGCTTTAGTTGCATTTGCATCATTTGTTGCATTCTTACCTCAGGAAGCAAGCTTTGAAGCTGAAGTAAATGGTGTTAAACAGGCAGTTTCTTCATGGGGATTCATAAATGTAGACTATCTTGGTGCAAAAGGGTTATTTCCTGCAATGATTATCGGACTTGTTTCTACAATAATATATTCAAAACTTATGAAGAGTAAAATTACAATTAAATTACCTGATTCAGTACCGCCTGCAGTCAGTAAAGCATTTGCATCAATTATTCCAGGAGTTGTGGCAATTTACGTTTGTGCAATATTATCACATGTAATTGTAGCGGCAACAGGAAGTACATTGAATGACCTGATAGCAAAATATATTCAGACACCATTGCTTGGATTATCGCAAGGTATGTTCTCAGTAGTGTTACTTTCATTCCTTGTTCAGCTTTTCTGGTTCTTTGGATTGCATGGTCACAATGTACTGGCTCCGATAATGGACGGAATTTATCAGCCTGCATTACTTGCAAACGTAGAACATATGGCAAAGGGAGGAGCAGTAAAAGATCTTCCTTATCTATGGACAAGAGGATCATTTGATGCGTATCTGCAAATGGGTGGTTCAGGAATAACAATAGCATTGATTTTTGCAATATATCTTTTCAGTAAGAGAAAAGAATATAAAACAGTTGCAAAATTATCTACTCCAATGGCAATTTTCAATATTAATGAGCCTGTAATATTTGGAATTCCGTTAGTACTGAATCCTATATACATAATTCCATTCCTATTGGCTCCAACTGTGTGTGCAATAATCGCCTATACAGCGACAGTTATAGGATTAGTTCCACCGGTATATGTTGTAGTTCCATGGGTTTTACCTCCAGGAATATATGCATTCTTTGCAACAGGAGGTTCTATAATGGCTGCAATAGTTTCATTATTTAACGTATTTGTGGCATTCGTTATATGGACACCGTTTGTAATAATAGCCAACAGAATGGCTGATGAAAAGAAAAACTCAGAAAATTCTGATCTAGATGATGAAAGTTTAGAAAATATAACATTAGATTAATAGTTATTAGTGAAGAACTGCTTTTAGGGAAATAGTATGCTGATTTTAGAAATTATGTGGAAGGTCAGTGTGTATGTAATTCCCGGGCAGTTCTTTTAAAATACATGGATTTTAATATGAAAGTATTGAAAGAAAGATAAAAATATCTTGAAATTATAGATAGGAAAAAGTATAATATATTTATACTTTTAGTGATAAGTATTAAAATATGAATAAAAGATATGGAAGGATAAATAAATGAAAACGAATTTTCATACACATAACTATAGATGTGGGCATGCCGTTGGAAATGTGGAAGATTATGTAAAGGTTGCCATAAATGAAGGATATTCTGAACTGGGAATATCAGATCATTCACCTGTACCTGATTATTATCAGGATAGAATGAAAATAGAAGAACTTGGGGAATATCTTCTGGAAATAGAAGAAGCTCAAAAAAAATACGGAGATAAAATAAAAATATACAAATCTCTTGAAATAGAATATTTTCCTGAATGGCAGGAATATTATAAGGAACTTAAAGGGAAACTGGATTATCTAATATTGGGACTTCATGCCTTCAGGATTGAAGGGGAAAGCAAGATTTATAATGCTTGGAATATTAAGGAAGAGAGTCATGTGCTGGCATATGGAAAATACATGGTAGAGGCAATAGAATCAGGAAATTTTGATTATATAGCTCATCCGGATTTATATATGGTAAATTATAGAAACTGGACAGAAAGCTGTATTGAAGTAGCACATATGATATGTGAGGCGGCTGAAAAACATGATGTTCCATTAGAAGTAAATGCTAATGGAATAAGAAAGACATTAGTGAGACATCCGGATTGGGACAGATATATGTATCCGTATAAGGAATTCTGGGAAATAGCTGCAAAATATAATATTCGTACAATAATAGGTTCTGATACGCATGATTTCATGGAAATGGAAGATAGGGCTATGGAATTGGCGAGGGAGTTTGCAAAAGAACTGGGATTAAATGTGATTGAAAGTATTTTTTAATATAGAATAACAATAAAAAGGAAGGAATACAAAATGGAAAACTTCAGATTTTTAAAGGGTGCAAAAATGATACATCCTACAACAGGGATAACACTTGAATATTTAGATAAGTCACATGCAGTATGTTTTGTACTGTTTAATGAAACAAGGGAAAAAGTAATACTTGTAAAGCAGTTTAGACCGGGACCGAAGGATTATACTCTTGAAGTGGTTGCGGGACTTATAGATGCAGGAGAAGATCCGAGAACAGCGGCATTTAGGGAACTAAGAGAGGAAACAGGTTATACTGAGGAAGATATTACAGATTTTGAAGAACTTAAGAAGGGACTGTTTGTTTCTCCAGGATATACTACGGAAAATCTTTTCTTTTTCAGTGCAAGATTGAAATCTGATTCAATAAAACCAAAGGAACTTTCCTTAGACGAAGGGGAAGAAATTGTAGTTGAATGGATAAACGTAAAGGATATTGTTGAGAAATCTAATGATATGAAAACATTGTTTGGAGTTACTTATTTTTCAAAATAGTATCGGAGAGAGGTCATAATGAGAATAGTAAATTTTATACTTTTATACTTTATTATATATTTTCTAATAAGAAAAATGCTTAAAAATATAAAGCTGAAATTCGAAAAACTGGAGGAACTGGAAGGGGAATTTATATACACACATCTTATGAAATTCTCAAAAAAGGAAATTTATTTCAGACTGGATGAAATAAAGACAGTGTTTTTTACAAGAATGATTATAAAAAATGATGAATTTGGTAAGCTGATGTTATTTATTATTCTTGAAGATGATTATGCAATAAGGCTTCAGAAAAAGGAAAATATAATATTATTTTTTAAAAGCTGCAAAGAGAATAATCCTGAACTATATGACAAGTTTCTAAAAAATGCACCAATGGGAATAAATATTTCAGCGATAATGGATCGGGAAATAGAGAATTATAAGGGAAAGTAAAAGTTTTAATTTGAAAAGGAGATTTTCTTATGAAGAAAATTATAATAATATTAAGTTTGATTTTTGGGAATATATTTGTTTTTGGAAATAATAACCATAGTATAGTTGAAAAAGGAGATTATTACAATAATAACAGTCAATATGCAAGATTTTGGTCAGAAGTTACACTTACATGTAAAAAAATGGATAGTAAAAAAAGTAGTATGATAAAAACCAAATATTATGGAACTGTTGATCCGGATTATTTTGGAAGTCGTAGTTTAGATGAAAGTCAAGGAATAACATATTTATTGTATTTTAAAGAATGTATTATTCATCAGACACCTGATGAATATTATTCTGAAGGAGAAGAAGAAAAACTATACAATGTAGGAGTGAGAATATATTCTGAATGGGAAAATAAGATAAAAGAAAAAAATATAAATTTAGAAAAAATTAATAATAAAGATATTGTGATCAAAACAAATGATGGAGCAGATATATTTATTTTTTTTGGTAAAAAAAGTGAAATATCATTTAAAAAATATGGAGAATTATTTACAGTATTTGGAACACTAGATAAAGATATTCATTTTTATAAAGATGCAGATAACAAAATGACACTTTATTCTCCATATGAGTAATTAAAAAACAGAGAGGCAGTAAATGAGGATAGAAAAAATTCTGGGATATGATGTCCACAGAAAAAAAGTAAAAAATATAAACCTGAGAATAAATCAGAATATGGAAGTCTATATCTCGGCACCTTTAAACCTGCATAGCAGTTATATAGAAAATTTTATACGTTCAAAGGAAGAATGGATAAAAAAAGTGCTGAATAAGGTGGAAGATGTAAAATCACAGCAGAAGGAGTATGAATATATAACTGGTGAAATACATAAATTAGCAGGTAGGGAATATGTTTTAAAAGTAAGAACAGGAAATGTAAACAGAGTAAGCTTGGATAGGGAGACTAATGAAATATTACTCGTAACAGGTAGTGAAACTATTGAAAATAAAAAGAAAATAATGGATAAATGGTATTTTGACTGTGCCAGAAAATTATTTCCTGATGTTGTGGATAAATGGCTTAAAATTCTTGGTGAAAGTATAGAACATCTGTCAATCAAGCCAATGAAGACAAGATGGGGATCATGTAACTATAACAAAAGATATATAAATCTTAATACGGAACTGGTAAAAAGAACTCCATTTGAGATTGAATATGTTGTATTACATGAACTCGCACACCTGAAATACCCCAACCATGGAAAAGGATTTTACAATTACATTGAAAATTATATGCCAAACTATAAAAAGGCTGAAAAAATGTTAAATGCAAAACATTATTATTAAAAAAGAGAAAATAGAAAGAACATATCTTAATAAACATGAATTTAAAAGATATGTTCTTTATTTTTTGGCTTTATTTCAGTCAGTTTAAATTACAATTTATACTATTTAAATAAACTTGTTATGATAGCGACTACAATAGCAAATAATACAGTACTTGTAGTGACTACATTTGTTGCATATTTTACGTCTCCATTTGACTCGTTTGCCAATATAGGTAACACTGCCAGTGCAGGAGCAGAAGCCTGTATTATGTATGTTTTACTTTCAAGTGCGGGCATCGTCCCTGAGATTTTTACTCCTAAAATTATTAATACAACCATTATACATGGTGACATTATAAATCTTCCAAAAAGTGCAAAAATAGTATCTTTATCAAAATGTATACTTTTTAATCCTGCATTTGATAATACAATTCCAATATATATCAATGAAAGTGGAGTAACAATATTTCCAATATAAGTAAGTGCAGAATGAAGAAATTCAGGCACTGGAATTTTGAATATAAGAAATACAAGAGCTACCAAAAACCCAAGTAAAGGAGGAGGTAGAAGTTTTTTCCAATTAAATCCCTTTTTTGTTTTATTTTTTTCAGGATTATCATTTTCAATAAGTATAACTCCAAAAGCCCATGTAGAAACTGTATTAGTTATATAATATACCAGAAAATAAGGGAGACTTTCATTTCCAAAAAGTGCTATATTTAATGGTAATCCAATGAATATAGTGTTTGCATTGACAACAGTATTTATAAAAGTACCTCTTCTACCAGGTTTGACTTTAAGTATTTTTACCATTATCCATGCAATGATATATCCTATAATGACAGATAAAAATGTATAAATCAATCCTCCGGATAATGAAATAAGTTTTTCAACGGTCAGATATTTAAGGACAGAAACAAAAATAGAAGCAGGTAATGCAATATTCATAATTAATTTAGATATATTATTGCTAAAACTGTCATCTAACCATTTCTTTTCTTTTAAAATATATCCTAATAGAATAATTAAAATTATAGAAAGTATACTTTCTAATGAAGTCAGAAAAGCCATATTATCCTTCTCCTATTCTTTAATTTCAGTATATTCCGGTTTCCATTTTAAGAATTTTATTGCTTTTTCTATGTCATTAACAGGTTTTTTATTCAGTTTTTCTTCCAGAGCACATTTTCCAACTGCCAATGCAACTGTTTCTGAAAATTCTGTTAATTTAGATACAGGTGGAAGGACAGCTGCTCCAGGTTTGGAAGTATCTACGATTCCTCCAAGTGAATGAGCTGCTGCTGAAATCATTTTATCAGTAAGAATTTTTGCTTCTGATGCCAGTACTCCCAATCCTAATCCAGGATAAATCAAAGCATTATTTGCCTGCCCAATTTCATATGTAATTCCATTAAATTCAATTGGATCGTATGGAATTCCTGTAGCTATAAGAGCTTTTCCGTCAGTCCATTCAAGCAAGTCCTGTGCTGTAGCTTCAGCCAGCTTAGTAGGATTACTTAAAGGGAATATCATTGGACGTTCTTTATAAGAAGCCATTTCTTGTACGATTTCTTTAGTAAATGTTCCAGGAACAGTAGAAGTTCCAACTAAAATTGTAGGATGTACAGCTTTTACTGCAGCAGTAAGGTTAGTTAATTCATCTGCATTAGGGAATTCAGAACGTTTACGTGCAAAAGGTTTCTGCTCAGGTGTAAGGTCATCCATATCATCAAATAGAAGGCCCTGTTTATCCACCATATAAAATCTTTTATATGCTTCTTCTTCTGAAAGTCCTTCCTGAACCATTTCATCAAAAATACGTCTTGTAATTCCAGCTCCGGCTGTTCCTGCTCCAAAACACATATATTTCTGATCAGTAAGTTTTTCACCACTAATTTTGAGCCCACCTAAAATTCCGGCCAGTGTTATAATTCCTGTTCCTTGAATATCATCATTAAAGGTAGCTATTTTTTCCTTATACTTATTTAATATATTTGCTGCATTTGAACGGCCAAAATCTTCCCAGTGGAGATAAAGCTTAGGAAATAATTTTTCTACAGTCTGAACAAATTTATCAACAAAATCATAGTATCTGTCACCTCTTACACGATTATGACGATTTCCTAAGTAAAGTGGATCATTAAGCAGAGATTCACGATTTGTTCCCACATCAAGGACAACGGGAAGAACACTCTTAGGATTTATCCCTGCTGCTGCAGTATAAACCATAAGTTTTCCTACAGAAATATCTACACCATTTGTTCCCCAGTCTCCGATTCCTAATATTCCTTCAGCATCAGTAACTACAATAAGTTGTATTTCTCTACCATTAGCTGCATTTTTTAATGTTTCTTCCATACTTTCAGGTTCATTTATTGAAAGAAAAGCGGCATTTTGTGGATTTACAAATAATTCACTGTAATTTTCAATACTTTCTGCAATTACAGGATCGTAAACAATAGGCATAAATTCTACAACATGTTGACTGAATAAGTAGTAGAATAATGTTCTGTTAGTATTGAAAATTTCCATCAGAAAATGACGTTTTTCAATAAGTGGACTTTTCTTTTGAAATTGTCCATAGGCTTGTTTTGCCTGTTCTTCAATAGTCTGAACATACGGTGGAAGAAGTCCCGTTAATCCAAATTGTTTACGTTCTTCCTTAGTGAAGGCAGTTCCTTTGTTTAAAAAAGGATTGTTTAAAATTTCGTACGATTTTTTCATTTTCTCATCTCCTTATTCATTTATAAAAATACAGGAAGTCACCTATATTTTAATGAATGTAGATAATTCCTGTATTTTATTATATAAAATTATACTGTTAGGACTTTTTTAATCCAAACTTTTTTACTAATCCATAAACATTTCGTTTAATCCGTCAAGAGTCATAGTTCCTTCAGAAATATCTTCAATTACAGATTTTCTTATTTTTAAGTTAAATGGCACTCCCTTAACTTTAAATCCATTTACAATTGATTTGTCAAAATCATAAAAAACAGGGAAAGTATATTTGTTACTTTCAACAAATTTTCTTGCATCCAATAGGGAGCTTCTGTTACTTATAAATACCACAACTACATTTACTTTATCCTTGTTTTCGTCATAGAATTTCTGAACTGCAGGCAATTCTTCGTGACAATCAGGACACCATTCAGCAGCTACTACAAATAAAGTAGGTTTATTGCTATTGAAAAACTTTCTACTTTTTACTTTTTGAGCTCTGAAGTCCTTCAATTCAAAATTAGGAACTTTAGACCCTTTTTCTACATTCACATCAAGTGTACTACCGTATCCAAACATGAATACCATAAATAATGATAAGATAACTAATAATTTTTTCATCTTTACTTCCTTTCCTACAATTAATGTATTTTGTTCTATCTTCATTATATACCATTATCAGAAAGTTGTAAAACAAATTTTTCAGGAGGGAAAATTGACAAATTAGATTAGTATTGTTATACTGGAGTAAATTAAAAGTGAAGAATAACTATAGAAAGGAGTGTATGATATTTATATAATGTTTTTATATTATCATACAATTGAGAAATGATTACAGGAGACTTGAGAAACAAAGTAGATAAGATTTGGGAAACATTTTGGACTGGAGGAATAACAAATCCATTATCTGTAATAGAACAGTTTACTTATCTTATATTTATTAAATCATTAGATGATAAACAAATAAGAGAAGAAATGGATGCAAATATTTTGGGAATAGAACCTAAAATAATTTTTAATGAAAAACAGCAAAATTTAAGATGGAGTCATTTTAAGGAATTTGAAGCACAAGAAATGTATGATACAATAGTAAATGAAGTTTTTCCATTTATAAAAAATTTAAATGAAGATAATAGTTCATCATTTTCAAGATATATGAAAGATGCTATTTTTCAAATTCCTACTCCTCAAATGCTTGAAAAAATAGTTACAGGAATTAATAATTTAGAGTTGGAAGGAGACATAAAAGGAAATCTGTATGAATATTTACTATCAAAATTGGCAACATCTGGAACAAATGGTCAATTTAGAACACCAAGACATATTATAGATATGATGGTAAAACTTGTTAAGCCATTACCTACAGATATAATAGTTGATCCTGCGTGTGGGACATCAGGATTTTTAGTAGGAGCAGGTGAATATTTAAGAAAGAATCATGATGAAATATTTAATTCTCCTGAATTAAAAAAGCATTTTCAGAATGACATGTTTTATGGAAATGATATGGATACGACTATGCTTAGAATAGGTACTATGAATATGATGTTACATGATATAGAAAATCCTAATATAGATTATAAAGACTCACTATCAAAATTAAATACAGATAAGGAAAAATATACTTTAGTTCTTGCAAATCCTCCATTTAAAGGTTCATTAGATGCAGAGACAGTTGCAGATGATATTTTAAAAGTAACGAAAACAAAAAAGACAGAACTGTTATTTTTAGCACTTATGATAAGAATATTAAAAAAAGGAGGAAGATGTGCCGTTATTGTACCAGATGGAGTTTTATTTGGAACAAGTAATGCACACAAACAGCTAAGAAAAGAAATTATTGAAAATCATAATTTACAGGGAATTATTTCGATGCCAAGTGGAGTATTTAAACCTTATGCAGGAGTAAGTACAGCTGTATTGTTATTTACGAAAACAGGTGTTGGAGGAACAG
>CALEXX010000051.1 GCA_937925095.1 uncultured Leptotrichia sp. | reverse complement strand
CTGAAGAGTATTTGAAAAAATACTCTTTTTCAAAACCCCGTTTAGAAGCAGAAAAATTAGTGTCTTATGTTTTAAACCTTGATAGAATAGCTCTCTATATTCATTATGAAAGAGAATTGACTGAGGAAGAAAAGACTTCTATAAAACAATTATTAAAACAAATGGTGGAAGAAAAAAAATCTTTTGATGAAATAAAGGGAGAAAAGAAAGATTATAAAACTGAAAATTTAGATATTTTTAATAAGTCTGTTGAATATCTTAAGAAAAATGGAGTTCCTAGTGCTTTAGTAGATACAGAATATATTTTTTCAGAAGCTTTAAAAGTAAGTAGAAATACTTTAAAATACAGCATGTCAAGAGAAATTAAGGAAGAAGATAAAAATAAAACTGATAAAGGTAAGGATGAGGATAAAGGCAACAAAAATACCAAGCAGGCCAAGATAATCTACTACACATTTGATATCAACACAGAAAAGTTGACAGAAAACACAAAGGAAGTAGATGAGGTTAGTGTGGGTAATATAGTCAAGGCCATGATAGAGAATAATATGCTACAAAAAGGAGTTGAAGTAAACTCAGCCAAGGTTACAGAAATAGACGGAGTTAGAACTCTTGTAGTTGACATGAATGATAAGTTCATAAATTTTAATCAAGGATCTACAGCAGAATCCCTAACACTAAGGTGTTTCGCCAATAGCTTGGTAAAGACTTTTAAGGTTGAGCAGGTAAAACTAACTGTAGACGGTCAGAATTATTCTAGTGGACACATAGCCTTAAAGGACGGGGAATACCTGAAATACCAGTAAATTTATTAAAAGGGAGTTAACTTCGCTCCCTTTTAATTTTAACCTATAAGCCCCTGTATTAAGGAATTTTTGGCTTGTAGAATTAAAAATAGAAAAAATTGAAATAATTAATAAAAATTATATTAGTGATAAGAATAATATTTTTTATAAAGACAAAATATTAGAAAATATTGACAGGAGTACATTCGAAATTATGGATGAAGTTAATTCAAGGGATATGAATGGAAATTACATTGATAGATGTTATAATATTTTTAATGAATATTGCAATGAAGAATATACTCCTGAAATATATTAATATTATAATTATACATAAATATGAAAAATCGTCTCACAAGAACTTCATAACAGTTATACATCAAGCAGTTCAAGCAGAGGAATAAATGCAGGAGCTACAATTGGCTATGGGCATAAAATACAGACTACTGGAAATGGTGGAAGTATTTCAGTCAGCAGAAGCAACCAGAATACAGTTGAAACAATCCATGCAAATGGAAACTTCAGTAATGTAAATGAAGTTCACAATAATACTGGAACAATGACACTTTCAGGATTTAACCAGGAAGGTGGAAAAGTAACAGGAAATATTGGTAATCTGGTTGTGGAAAGTAGACAGAATACAAGTACAACTACTGGAAGTAGTAAAGGAGTAAATCTTGGAATAAGTGCAAACGGAGTTCCAAGTTCAGTAACCATAAATGCGAGCAGAACAAATGGAAACAGGGCATTTGTAGATAATCAAAGTACATTCGTTGTTGGAGAAGGAAGCAATCTTCATGTTGGAACAGTTGAAAATACTGGAGCTATAATAGGCAAGGAAGGAAATTCTACATTCAAGATTGACAGTTATGTTGGAAAAGATATACAAAATTATGATACAATGACAACAACAGGAGGCTCAATAGGAGTTTCACTTGGAGGAAAACCAAAAATTACTAACGTTGGATTTAATCAGGACAGCAGAGATAGGCAAGGTATTACAAGAAACACAGTAGTCGGAGATGTTGAGATAGGAGAATCTTCTGGAAGTCCAATAAACAGAGACTTAGGAAAAGCCAATGAAGTAACGAAGGACACTCATAGAAGCACAAATATCAATGTAGAGCCACAGGTTATAGAATATCTTACTAATCCTGGTAAACTGAAAGAGGATATTGGGGAAGCCAAAGAAGAAATAAATGACATAAAGTGGGCAATAAAAGAGTCAATTCATGATAGAGGGGATGATAACAGGAACTTCTTTGGGCAGCTTTCAGAAGTTAGACTGGACAAGAGTCTTGAAAATATAACGAGCGAAAGATTGATAGGTAAGACAGTAGATACTGAAATAGCAGGTATTTTTAAGGATGCCTACAAAGATTTAGGATACGATATAAACATCATATTTTCAGATTCTAAAAATTCTCCACAATTATTAGATGAAAAAGGAAAGAAAATCAAGACAATAATAATCAATGGAGAAGATCCAAAGAATGCAACAAAGGCTAGACTTATTGGAACAATAGTTGAAGAAGGAAGCCATGTAATAGGAAAAATTGAAGGTAGACAGAGAAAGACAGGAACAGATGAAAAAGGGCTTGAAAGTACAGGAAGGGCTTCAAATGAGTATTTTGCTGAAAAATACAAGGATGACAATCCAGCTATCAATATTCATTCAGATGGGAAGGATTATTCCAATGTTGATTTTGGTGAACATGTGGGGAATAAGAAAAATGAAGGTTGGAACATATATCAAAAAGATTTAAGAAAAGAAGAACACACTCAAGAAGAGATACAAAACAATTTATATTGGTGGTTTGGAAAAAATAAAAATCGTTCAAAAGAATACAGTATAGATGTTAAATGGGATAAATATAAAACTGACAAACAATATCAAGAAATGATAAATTACTATTATTATCAAGCAAAAAAATCTTTAAGAATTAAAAATATAAAAAAGGATGGAGATAGAGGAATAATAGTTTCGGATGGAAAAAAAGAACTACTATCTAACAAGAGTTCCAGATAATGAAGCAATTTATCATAATATGTATTATGATGAAAAAAATAAGAAGATGTATTTTTATTTAGATGGAAGAAATAAAAAATATGTAAATGAAGATGGATATGAAGTAATCTTAGATAAAAATGATAAAGTTGTATATGATCCACTTAATACAGGAACTTATAATTTTTACACATATAAATCTAAATTTTCAGAAGACGCTATTGGGCATGGAAGAGATTTTACTTTATGGGTATTGTACGGTACAGGACCAGATGATCCAACAAATAAAAATCCTGATATTAGGAAAAAAATAGGGGATATTTTCTTTGGATTAGACTTTCAAGCAAGGTATCAAGAATTAAAAAATTCAATAAGTAAAACAAAAATTTCATATGAAGAACTTTATAATATAATGTATGATACTTATTAGAGGTGTTTAAAGATATTAAAGGAATTAAATAACAACTAAGAATATAAATTTTAGGGTTCTAAGGTTGAAAGTTTCGAGTAATAAATTTATATATTATTTTAATTAATGCTAAATTCTATTTAAAAGATAGAAATGATACCTTTGTTTAATAATTTTTACGGAATAATGCATAATTTATTACTTAAATGGGAAATAATATGATTATATTATAAAAGAAAAAGGAGATAATTTTGATAAAAAATAATATTTACTTTTTAATTATAATTAATATCCTGCTTTCTCTTGGATTTATGTTTGGTTATAATTTGTTAACATTGCAGGAATTATATTATAATTCATATTTAGGAATAATTATTATATTAATTTTAGGTGGATATTTTTTGATTATTAATTGTAAAATCTTATACAATATTAGAGGAATGAGGAAAATAAATCTGATATTATGGGGACAATTTTTTACATTCGTTGTAGTATTCATAATGCTAACTTATCTTTTTGAGTTTAATAATACAAAAATTTTTAAGATTTATGAAATATTTGAAAGAAGATATAGTATCAGATATAATTTATTATTTCTTTTAGAAATAGTAATACCTTTGAATTATATATTTAAGAATAAAAAATAATTGCCTAACTTAAAATGGTGGATAAAAAATAAAATTAAAGTTTAAAAAACGCTTGAAAATACAGGAGCTGTAATAGGTAAGGAAGGGAACTCAAGCCTAAAGATAGACGAATATACAGGAAAAGATATACATAATCATGACACAATGAAGACTGTAGAAAGAAGAGTATTTATGAATAAAGAAAAAATGAATTTAATTTTTGTAGGTAACCTTTTAGAGATTTTATTTGTATGTTTTGCTTCAAGTTCAATTGAATATATGTCGTTATTTTTTGGATTTTCAAAAAAAATATTGTTTAGAAATATGCTAGGCATAATATTTATTGGAATTATAATTTATTTAGTTTATATTTTATTAAATTATTTAAAGTATAAAAAGATAAAAGAAAATAATTTAAATACAAAATTTGAAGAATCAAGTATAATTTGGGATTATTATATCTATTTATTCTTTTTATTTACGTTTTCAGCAAGATTTGGAAAACTTGAATTTATAAGAAATAATACTTTCATAAATAATAAAATGTTAATTTTATTTTTGATATATTCGATATTAAGTTTTATAATTTTTTTAAAAGGATATTTCAGAACAAAGAATAAAACAAATATATTAATAAATTTTTTGTTTTTATGTTATAGGATATATATTCTTTTATTAGTAATTAAATATACAAAATTTTAAAGATAAGTGATAAAACAACAGGATTTAATGAAGTTATGAGAAAAATTGTAAATCTGGTGTATAAAATTAAGGAAAAACAACAGGAGAAACAGTAATATTAAAGTCAGCATTGATGAAAATGAAATAGAAGATATAACAATTTATGATTATAAAAAATAAACTTGATAAAAGCCTATAGAATACCACTAAGGGTTGAGGTCTGATGATTAAAATAAATTGTAACTGAATAAAATGAAAATCAGTACAACTACTATTTTAAGTATAGCAGTACCTCCTTGATAATAAATTTGGCTTTTGTGAAGCAAAAAAAAATATAACAAAAAAGACTGGTAAATTCCAGCCTAATTTGTCACAAAATTTAATTTATTATCAAGTTACCCTTTATGGGGTCTACCTTAAGGTAAATTCATTATATCAGATTACATTATTTTATGTAATATTATATTGTTTATGCGTTTACTACTTTTTCACAGTATATGTCAACTTTTCTCCATCACTGTCTATTAGTATTGTACTGTTTTCAGGTATTTCATTAGACAGTATCATTTTTGATAAGTTAGTTTCTATATCCTTCTGTACAAATCTTTTCAGCGGTCTTGCTCCGTAAGCAGGATCGTAGGCTTCATTTACAATGAAATCAAGAGCATTGTCAGTGAATTCCACTTTTATGAACTGTTCCTTAAGCTTATGGTTGATGTCTTCCAGAATAAGTTTGATAATATTTTTAACGCTGTCTTTTCTAAGTGATTTGAATATAATAATATCATCTATTCTGTTCAGGAATTCAGGCTTGAATCTATGTTTCATTTCATCAAGTACCGCTTCCTTCGTAGTATCTGAAAGCTGAGGATCTTCAAGTATTATTTCACTTCCAATATTTGAAGTCATTATAACGATAGTGTTCTTAAAGTCTACAACTTTTCCTTTTCCGTCAGTAAGACGTCCGTCATCAAGCAGCTGTAACAGTACATTGAATACATCCGGGTGTGCTTTTTCAATTTCATCAAACAGGATTACTGAATAAGGTTTTCTTCTTACTGCTTCAGTAAGCTGTCCACCTTCTTCATATCCTACATACCCAGGAGGCGCTCCTATAAGTCTAGTGACGCTGAATTTATCCATGTACTCACTCATATCAATTCTCACTATATTGTTTTCATCATCAAATAGGTTAAGTGAAAGAGTTTTTGTCAGGTAAGTCTTACCTACTCCAGTAGGACCCAGGAATATGAATGAACCTATAGGTCTGTTTGGATCCTTCAGTCCTGCACGTGATCTTATAATAGTGTCGCTGATTGTTTCGATAGCGTCATCTTGGCCTATAACACGTTCCTTCATATATTTAGCCAGATTCAATATTTTTTCTTTTTCTCCCTGCATCAGTTTCGATACAGGTATTCCTGTCCATTTTCCTACAATTTCAGCAATTTCCTCACTGTCTATTTCCTGTTTTAAAAGTTTATTGTTATCATGTTCCTTAGCTTTTTCCTGTAATTCCGTTCTGTCCTTTTCAAGCTGAGGTAATACACCGTATTGTAATTCTGCAAGTTTATTATAGTCATTCTTTCTTTGTGCAGCTTCAATTTCAAGTCTTACTTTTTCAATTTCTTCATTAAGTTTCTTAATTTTTTCAACTTCCTGTTTTTCATTTTCCCATTGTGACTGGAAAGCAGCCTTCTTTTCACTCAGTTCAGCCAGTTCCTTTTCAAGATTTTCAAGTCTGTCTTTTGAAGCCTGATCTTTTTCCTTTTCAAGGGCAACTTTTTCAATTTCCAGCTGCATTACACGTCTTGTAACTTCATCAAGTTCTGTCGGCATTGAATTAATTTCAGTTTTTACCTTTGCGGCAGCTTCATCAATAAGGTCAATAGCCTTGTCAGGTAGGAATCTGTCATTTATATATCTGTCACTCATTGTTGCGGCAGTAACAAGGGCATTGTCTGTAATTCTTATTCCATGGAATATTTCAAATTTTTCCTTCAGTCCACGAAGTATTGAAATTGTATCTTCCACAGAAGGTTCATTTACAAGTATTGGTTGGAATCTTCTTTCAAGGGCGGCATCCTTTTCTATATATTTTCTGTATTCATCAATAGTCGTAGCACCGATTACTTTGATTTCCCCACGTGCAAGCATTGGTTTTAAAAGGTTTCCTGCATCCATTGAACCTTCAGTTTTTCCAGCACCTACAATGTTGTGAATTTCATCTATGAATAATATTATTCTTCCATCACTGTTTTCAAGCTCATCAAGTACCGCTTTAAGTCTTTCTTCAAATTCTCCCCTGTATTTTGCACCTGATATAAGGGCTCCCATATCAAGCGAGAATATTGTTTTATCCTTTAGATTTTCAGGAACGTCACCATTAAGTATTCTCTGTGCGATTCCTTCTGCAATGGCAGTTTTACCAACTCCAGGTTCCCCTATCAGTATAGGATTGTTTTTATTTCTTCTTGATAAAATCTGAATAGCACGTCTTATTTCATTGTCCCTTCCTATTATCGGGTCAATTTTACCTTTTCTTGCCAGCTCAACAAGATCTTTCCCATATTTATCAAGAGCTTCATATGTATTTTCAGGGTTGTCTGTCATAATTTTCTTACCTCCTCTTACTCCTTCCAGAGCATTTTCAAATTGTTTTTTTACAACACCATTTTCCTTAAGAAAACTGTTATTGTCATAACTCGCCAGAAACAGATGTTCTGTACTTATATATGCATCTTCCATTTTTTTAGCATAATCTTCTGCACCTACTATAACTCTGTTCATTTCGGCATTTGGCCTCGGATCTGAGACACCACCTTCGATTTTTGGCATCCGGTCCAGTTTTTCTTCCAGTTTTTTCATGAGGTCAACTGTATCTATCCCCATTTTCTTCAGAAGATTGGGGATAAGTCCGTTCATCTGTCCTACCAATGCAAGAAGCAGATGCTCAACCTTCATATCGGAATGTTTATATCTAATCGCAAAGTTATGGGCTTCCGAAATAGCTTCCATACTTTTCTGCGTAAAGTTGTTTTCCATATGTATCATTCTCCTTTTTATTATATGTATGATAAAAAGACTTTTATTTACTAGCTTTTCTATCTGTTAGCACTCTATCTCCTTGAGTGCTAACAACAATATACCACAATTAAATTTATATGTCAATACTTTTTCAAAAAAAAATTTATTTTTCTATTCCATATAGTAAAATACACTTAAAATATAGAAAGTATAAATGGAAAATTCTCTTCAGGCGGATAAACTATGAATAAATTTAAAGAAAACGTTAAAAAAAATTTGTATAATTGAATAAATGTGGTAAAATTAATAGTAGACAAAAAATTGGGAGGATATCGTTATGGATTTTATGAAAAAATATGAGTACTGGCTGAATTCTGATTCAATTGATGAAAAGGATAAGGAAGAATTGAGAGGCCTAAAAGATAATTTGAAAGAAATCGAAGACAGATTTTTTAAAGATCTGAGCTTTGGTACTGGGGGAATAAGAGGGGTAAGAGGAATAGGAACAAACAGAATTAATAAATATGTAATAAGAAAAGCAACTCAAGGGCTTGCTAACTATATGCTTAAGTACAATGAAAAAGAAGCAAAGGAAAGAGGAATAATAATTGCTCACGACTGTAGAATAGGATCAAGGGAATATGCCCTTAATACAGCGAGAGTAATGGCTGCAAATGGAATAAAGGCGTATATTTATCCTGATTTAAGATCTACTCCTGAATTGTCGTTTGGTGTAAGATATAAAGGATGTCTTGCAGGAATAGTTGTAACTGCGAGCCACAATCCTGTGGAATATAACGGATATAAAGTTTATTGGGAAGACGGGGCGCAAGTTGTAGATCCACATGCACCTTCAATAGTTGCTGAAGTAAATAATATTGCAACACTTGAAGAAATAAAAGTTATATCAGAAGAAGAAGGAAGAAAAGCAGGGCTTATAATTGAGCTTGACAGTCAGATTGATGATGACTATATTGCAGAAATAAAGAAACAGACATTAAAAACAGACATTCCTGGAAAGGAAAACTTCAAGATAGTATATACTCCGCTTCATGGGACAGGTGGAAGACCTATGAAGAGAATACTGTCTGATTTTGGATACAATTTTGAAGTTGTAAAGGAACAGATAGAGCCTGACGGAAACTTCCCTACGGTAGTTTATGCAAATCCTGAAGAAGTTGCTGCATTTAAGCTTGGAACTGCTTTAGCTGATGAAACTGGAGCAAAAATCGTTATGGCAAACGATCCGGATGCAGACAGAATAGGAATAGCTGTAAAAGATGATAATGATGAATGGTACTATCCTAACGGAAACCAGGTAGGACTGCTATTATTACAGTATCTTCTAAACAACAAGAAGGATATCCCTGCAAATGCACAGGTGATAACTACAATAGTTTCAACACCTATGATAGATGTAATAGCACCTGCAAAAAATGTAGGGGTTATGAAAACTCTTACAGGATTTAAATATATTGGAGAAAAAATAAGACAGTTTGAAAATAAAGAACTTGACGGAAGCTATTTATTTGGATTTGAAGAAAGTTATGGATATCTTATAGGAACTCATGCAAGAGATAAGGATGCCCTTGTAACATCAATGGTTATAGCAGAAATGGCATCATACTATAATTCTATCGGAAGCTCAATTTACAAAGAACTTCAAAAACTTTACAAGGAATTTGGATTCTATCTTGAAGGAATAAAATCTGTTACATTAAAAGGAAAAGATGGAATTGAAAAAATGGCAGAATTAATGGCTGGTCTAAGGGAAAATGTAAAGGATACACTGATAGGTAAGAAAATAAAAATAAAGAGAGATTTTGATTCGCATAAGGAATATAATCTTGAAACTGGGGAAGAAAAAGAAATACATCTTCCAAAGGAAAACGTACTTCAGTTTGTTCTTGAAGATAATACATTTATAACAGCAAGACCTTCAGGAACTGAACCTAAGATTAAATTCTACTTCAGTGTAAATTCAGATTCAAATGAAAATGTTAAAGAAAAACTTGCAAAAACAATGGAAGAATTTGAAAAATTCCTGAATTTATAAAATAAAACAAAAAATTATATGAAGAGGGTAAAAGTAAGGTAGATGAAAGACACAGGAAACAGGAAAATAGAAAAAAATGTAGATGCGCTTTATGTACATATTCCTTTTTGTGAAAAGAAATGTGAATATTGTGATTTCTGCACATTTATAAATATGAGCCGTGAATATGAGAAATATACGAAAGCACTGGTAAAGGAACTTAAAATGCATCCTGAATATGAATATGATACGGTATATTTTGGAGGAGGGACTCCGTCTCTTCTGCCTATTGAACTACTCTCATATATAATGGAAAATATAAAATATAAAAAAGAGGGAGAAATAACATTGGAACTCAATCCAAATGATATGTCTCCCGAAAAACTCATAAAATTAAGAAAATTAGGGATAAATAGGCTCAGTATAGGAATACAGAGTTTTCAGGATCATGTACTAAAATTTTTAGGAAGACTGCATAGTGGCGAGGATGCCGTAAGAGTATTCAGGGATGCCAGAAATGCAGGATTTGAAAATATTTCCATTGATCTGATGTTCGGTATTCCTAATCAGAGTCTTGAAGACTTGAAAAAAGATTTGGAAACAATAATTCAGCTTTCTCCTGAAAATGTGTCAATATACTCACTCATCTGGGAGGAAGGGACAGTCTTCTGGAGTAAGCTTCAGAAAGGGATTTTATCTGAGATGGATCAGGATCTGGAAGCTGAAATGTATGAAGAAATAATTGATTTCCTGAAAAAAAATGGATATGTCCATTATGAAATATCCAATTTTTCAAAAAAAGGAATGGGTGGAGTGCATAATCTGAAATATTGGAGAAATAAAGAATTTATAGGAGTAGGGTTAAGTGCGGCCACATATTATAAAGGGAAAAGATACAGTAATGTGAGATCTTTCAGTAGATATTACAAATGTATTGAGGAAAATATTTTTCCTGTAGATGATAAAAGCATAGAAATAGTTGACAAAGAAGAAGAGAAAAAACTCAAAAATATGCTCGGATTAAGACTTACAGAAGAAGGAACAGAATATTTTGAAGCTGAAGAAGTAAAAAAACTTTTAAATAATGGACTGCTTGAAAGATTTGACGGTGGTAAAAGAATGAGACTGACTAAAAAGGGAATCCTTCTTGCAAATGATGTATTTGTTGAATTTATTTAAAAAAACAGGTATAATATACAAAAGATTTAAAGCAAGGAGAAATTATGGAACTTAACAGTGAGAAAATATCTCAGAATTATGAAGGTATTCTTCAGGATATAAAAAAATATTCGCCTTATCCTGAAAAGGTAAAAATATTATTTGTAAGTAAGTATCTGGGAATTGAAGAACAGGAAGCCTTGATAAATATGGGGTATAACTATTTCGGAGAAAATAGGGCACAAGTTTATAGAGATAAATTGGAAAGATTTTCCGGTGAAAAATATGAGAATTTAGTTTGGGATTTTATTGGAAGGTTGCAAAAAAACAAAATAAAGTATATAATAACAAATGTAAATTTGATACATTCAATAGATTCTTTCGACTTATTATCGGAAATTAATAAAAAAGCAATTGAAAATAATAGGATTGTTAATGGTCTAATACAAATTAATGTTTCAAAGGAAGAATCCAAAACAGGAATTTACATAGAAGATTTTCAGAAGGAATCAGAAAAATATTTTTCTATGAGCAATGTTAAAATTAAAGGTTTCATGACAATGGCACCTTTAGATGCGGAAGAAGATGAGATAGAAGGATATTTTTCCAAAATGTACAATTTAAAAAAAGAGTACGAAAAAAAATACAATTATTGTAGTGAGCTTTCTATGGGAATGTCGAATGACTATATAGAAGCACTGAAAAATGGTGCTACTATACTTAGAATAGGAAGCAAATTATACTGGTAATAGGAGGTTAGAGCTTTGGGATTAAAACAGAAATTTTTGGAATTTTTCGGCGAAGTTGATGAAGATGATGAAGTAGTGGAAAATAAAAAAGTTGAAGAAGAAGTTGAAGTGACACAACAACCAAAACAGCAGGTTAAAACTTACAGTCATGTGGAGTTTGATCATCCTGAAGAAAAGGAAAAGAAAGGTATGAATATTTTTGGCGGAGGAAAGAAGGAGGAAATAGGAAAGATGAAAGTAAGCTATGTCTCAATAATTAGACCGAAAGTCTTTGAAGATTCCAGATTAATAGCAGACTCAATAAAAGAAAAGAAAGTTGTAACATTTAGTTTAGAGTTTTTAGAATTTGAAGTAGGACAGAGAGTAATAGATTTTGTTAGTGGAGCGGCTTATGCGATGGATGCACATCTTTCAAAAGTTACAGATAAAGTTCTTACATCTATTCCAAATGGAGTTGGATACGAAGACATCGATACTTCATTGGAAGAAGAAAAAGACGGAAGTAAATTATTATAATTAAAATTGAAAAATATGCCTTAGTTATTATGGATTATAATAATTTAAGGTATATTTTTATTATATTGAAAAGTTTAAATAAATTTTGGCCTGTTAGGGGAAATGTATGATAATAATGCAAAGTTACGAAAAAATAACGGAAAAAATAAAAAAAGGAAAAAACCTTTTGTTTATTGATGTAAGAAGTCCCTCAGAATATAGAGAGGCAAGAATACCAGGAGCGGTAAATATTCCTGTATTTTCAGATAAGGAAAGGGAATATATAGGAACTCTTTATAAAGTTGAAGGGAAAAAGAATGCAATAAGGGAAGCTGTAGGAATTGTAGGAAAAAAAGTACAGGATATTTACATTGAATTTGAAAAATATGTTGAAAAGGACAGGGAACTGATAGTTTACTGTGCAAGGGGCGGTATGCGTTCCTCAACAGTTACTTCCCTGTTTAAGGAATTTTCATTGCCTGTCATAAAACTGGAAAATGGTTATAAAGGATACAGACAGTATTTAAATGAGAATCTTCCCAAGATGCTTAAAGAAAAGGAACTGATTGCCCTATACGGGAAAACCGGTTCCGGAAAGACAAATATTCTACAGGAAATAAAACAGAAGGGTTATGATGTCCTGGATTTGGAAAAATGTGCAAATCATAGGGGATCACTGCTGGGAGGAATAGGTCTTGGTGGAGATGCAACTCAGAAAAATTTCGAAGCTTATGTAATGGACAGTATATTAAAATCCAAGTCAGATGTAATATTTACAGAAGGGGAAAGTAAGCGGATAGGTAGTGTTGTTATGCCAAACTATTTATTTGAAGAAGTTTTTAATGCGAGAAAATTTTTCATAGAAACAGATATGGATAAGAGAGTTGAAATAATTAGAGAGGAATATCTGAAGGAAAGCTATGATGAAAATGAAATTTTTGAAGCACTTGAAAAACTTGGTAGATATATTGGGGAAAAAAGAAAAAATGAATATATTGAAGAGTTAAAAAATAAAGAGTTTGATAAAGTTATAAAAGATTTGATGGAAAACTACTATGATAATGCATACAAGACAAAAAGCCATACTTTTGAAAGAACATTTCACAATGCAGATGAGGAGAAGTGTGCTGAGGATATAATAAAATATGTATTTGGAATATAAAAAATTAAATGAGGCTGTCTCAAAATTTAGAAAAAATCATGAAAACTATATTTAATCATTTACTAAAATTTCACTTATACCAAACAGTCATTCATAAAGAAAAAGTCAAAATTCACCTGAAAAATCAGGTTGTTGACTTTTTCTAAATTCATTTCCTGTTTTATATTGTGAAATTATAAATAATTCATAAATATAGTTTTCATATTATGTTTTAATTTTTTTGAGATAGCCCATTTAAATTTCCAGACAATATAAATTTTATTAAATATCAGCCTCTTCTATCTTATCAATACCTTCTATGTCAACTTTGACTTTTCCTAAATTCAGATACAGTATGGAAGTAATCAGAACAACTGCAGCAACAAGCTGTACAGGAGATAAAAATCTTTTATAAACAACAGCTTCTGTAACAACTGAAGTCAGTGGGAATGCCAGCTCACAGAAAGTCGAAATGGAAGCGGTCACACTTTTCAGTCCGTTATAATAAATAAGTATGGCTATCAGTCCAAATATGGCAATAAACATTGAAAGGGATATCAACCCTCCGTTACTGAAATAAAGGCCAAGACTTTTTTCGGTATTTCCTGAAAAGAGTACAAAGAACAGAGTTACTACTGTAGTAAAGAAAAATCTGTAAAATGTACTTGTCAGGAAGGAAAATTTGTATACAACTTTTTTTCCAAATACAGTTGCACTTCCAAAGGAGAAAGCTGCAAGTAGTGAATACAGGGCAGCTAGAATATTATTTTTTGGTAAAAGTGCCGGACTTTTAAATTCAAATGTTAAAAGATATATTGAAATTAGTGAAATAGCAGCAATTATATAAAATCTTTTTGAAGGTCTTTCCTTTAAAATAAAGAAAGCTAATAAGACAGCGAATATAGGCTGTGCCTTCTGGATAAGTATAACAATACTGAATTTGCTGAATTCACTTAGCTGAAGGGCTTTTACAATGGAAAGAGTTCCCAAAGTACCTCCAAATAATGCAATCAGTATGAAAAATATATAGTCATTTTTAGTGAAGTTTTTTAGTTCTTTGTACTGGTTGAAAAAAAGAACCGATAAAATAAGAGTTGGTATTGCATGGGCAATAAAAACAATAAAATTGACATCATAAAAATGAAATTTTGAAAAATATGCAGGAGTAAGCAGAACTCCATCCAGTCCCCACATGACAGCTGCAATTACAATTAAAGAAGCTCCTAAAAGAGTGTTGTTTTTCTTCATCATTTTTTCCTTTCCATATATAACATATTAAAATATAGGTTGAAATATGCTATAATTAAATATTATTTCAAATTATAACATAAAATGAATGAAAATAAAAACATGAAAGGAAAGTAAATGAGTATAATTTTAGCAATAATAATACTTGGAATTATTATTTTTTTACATGAACTTGGACATTTTATGACAGCAAAGTATTATAAAATGCCAGTTATAGAATTTGCAATAGGAATGGGTCCAAAATTATTTACAAAAAGGATAGGTGAAACAGATTATTCTATAAGAATGTTGCCATTAGGAGGATTTGTAAATATTGCAGGGATGCAGCCGGAAGAAAATCCTGAAGATGAAGTTCCGGGAGGATTTTATACAAAACCTGCATTCAGCAGATTTGTTGTACTGATTGCCGGTGTAATGATGAATTTTCTGACATCTATTATAGCAATATTTATATTAATTTCAATGACAGGAGTAATACCTACTAAATATACAGAACCCATTGTTGGAATAGTTCAGGAAAATTCCAGAGCAAAGGATTTTTTACAGACTGGAGATAGAATTACAGAAATAAACGGAGCAAAAATTTCCAATTGGAAAGATTTACAGCAGGAAATTTTAAAAATTAACGGAACTGAAAAAAAATATAATGATGAAGATATATCCATTAAAGTATCCAGAAATGGAAAGGAAGTATCAGACAATGTAAAATTAACATATAGTAAAGATGCAGAATCCTATATTTTAGGAATTCAGGTACAATCTCCGAAACTTTCATTCCTAAAGAGAATAGAAATTTCAGTTTATTCCTTTGTAGAATACTTTAAAATGATGTTACAAGGATTGAAAATGCTTATTACAGGAAAAGTTTCGGCAAAAGAAATAACAGGCCCTGTAGGATTACCTAAATTTGTAGGGGAAGCCTATAAAACTGGAGGAGGACTGGCTCTTATAAATATATTTATAGTATTATCAATAAACATAGGGCTTATGAATCTTCTTCCTATACCTGCACTTGATGGTGGAAGACTTTTATTTGTAATACCGGAATTTATAGGAGTAAAGGTGAATAAAAAGATAGAGGAAAAAATCCACATGGTAGGAATGATGTTGCTATTGATTTTAATGGCCTTCATCATATTCAATGATGTGACAAAGTACTTCTAATGAGGGCTTTAAGAAAAATTTAAAGTATAGTATAAAAAAATATATTTGTTTCATTTATTAAAATTTCACTCATATAAAACAGTTATTTATTAAGGAAAAATCAAAATTCGCCTAAAGGCTGTTGATTTTTCCTAAATTCATTTCCTGTTTTACATTGTGAAATTCTAAATAATTCACAAATATATTTTTTTATATTCTATATTTTTATTTTGAAAAACCCTCATTAAAGTCTCTTCTGCAGAAGGAATATGGATGCAAATACCATTAAAAACCCTAGCAGTTCAACAGGTGAAAAGGTCATTTTGAAGATTATTATCGACAGTATTGCAGCTAGAATCGGTTCAAAAGCTGTAAGTATACCGGCTAGAGATGATGAAATATAGTTAAGGCTTGCAATATATATAAGATACGCAATGGCAGTACCTAAAATTACTACTATTATAACCTGAATAACAGATTCAAAATTAATATCCCCTTCAACTTTCCAGAAGGGATGAATCACATTTGCTATAATGCTTCCAACGAACATTCCCCAACCGACAACTGTAATACTTCCATATCTTTTTAAAAGCTGTTTTGGCTGAATGGAATAAAATGCAATCATAATGGCTGATACTACTCCTATTAAAAGTGCCTCTCTTGATCCTGTCAAATTTGAAAAATTCCCTTTTGTTGCAATGAATACAACTCCTAAAATAGTCATAAACAGTAACACGACAGTTGATATAGATGGAACTTTTTTATTTTTAACTGATTCATAAATGAAAATAAAAAAGGGTGCTGTAAACTGTAAAATTGTTGCAAATGATACGTTGCTTAATTCGATTGTTCTAAAGTAGGTGAACTGTACAAAGTATATTCCGGCAATTCCAAACAGGAGAATTCCTATAATATCTTCTACTCTTTTAAATGGTTTGAATATGGATTTCTTTTCAATAAAAACAACTGCTATGAGAAGTAGTATCCCAGAAACAGCAGTTCTTACAGAAACAAGCCAATCTGCTGAAAAATGGAATTCTTTAAATAATATTTCTCCTGAAATTCCTGAAATAGACCATAGACTGGCGGCAAGGCTGGCAAGCAGCATTCCACGTAATCGGGCTTCTGTCTTCATTTTTTAACCTCATTTTCTTTTTGTTATTTATACGCAATTAAATTTAAAAACTATACGCATCTACAAATTAGTATATCACAGGAACTGGAAAAATAAAAGTTAATATACAAAACTCTACTTCGAGTTATTTGAAATATCACAATATAAAATAGAATATAAGTTTAGAAAAAATTAGTAATAAATAAAAAACTATATTTCAAGTTATTTGAAATTTTACAATACAAAACAAGAAATGAACTTAGGAAAAATCAACAGCCTTTAGGCGAATTTTGATTTTTCCTTAGTGAATAAATGTTTTGTATGAGTAAAATTTTAGAAAACGAAGAAATATAGTTCTTATATGCTATATTTAATATCAGTTTTGAATTTTACCTTTTTCTTAATAAATAACTATTTTATATCAGTAAAATTTTAGAAAACGAAGAAATATAGTTTCTATGTATCATGTAGTTTTATTTTATCTCACTTTTTTAAAAGTTAAATTTTTTCCATTTCCAGTAGTTAATACTAAAGTATTTTTATCAAGTAATCTAATTTTTTTAACATTTTGAATATATTGTGAGAAATCTCTTTCAAGTTTCATAAGGTTGTCTGGTCCGGCCATTCTTGTAGAAGATAAAATTCCAATTGTTATATTATTATCTTTAATTTTATAGCTGGAGAAATAATTGTTTACACCTGAATTTCCGTTTACACCGTCTTCTGTAAAGGCAATTGTAACATCTTCATGATTTTTTAAAGTTCTTCCTGCCATATCCACAAGTTTCCATTCAGTGTTTAAAATTTCTTTATTTAATGGAAGAGCAGAATTTTGTTCCTTATTTTCAGATGTTTTCAAGCTTCTAAAAGTTAGAGTATCACCTTTTGAATTTTCCAATGTTAAAGTATCTTTGTCCTGTTTTACTTTTTTAGCAGAACCTAGAATTCTTAAGAATCTATCTTCCACATCCATTGCACTTCTAGATCCTAACATAAGGCTTACACTTAATTTTGAGATAGAAATAGAATCATTACTTACTTTATAATCTCCTGAGTATCTGTTTACTCCTGAAAAACCGCTGATACGATTATTTGTAAAGCTTACAGAAATTTTAGAATCATTATCAACAGTTATTGAACCTACATTTTTTTCCTTAAGTGTGACAAGCTGCCATGATGTATCTTTTAAATTATTAACGCTTGAAGTTTTCTTTTTCCAAGGATAAGCATTTGAAATAACACAGCTAAAAATTAAAATAACAAAAATTCCAATTAAAAAAAGTCTTTTTTTCATTTTTAAATACCTCTTTTCTATTTTTTTGGTAATTTAATAATAACACAATCTTATTAAAGAAAAATGAGAAAAATTTTCTAAAATGATTTTATATAATTTTTTTAAAAATTACAGTTGACAAAAGCCTAAAAAAGTAATATTATGTCAAGTAACTAATGAGTCACTTTAAAAAATATTAATATAGGAGTTTTACAATGGGAAGGCTTAGTGCTGAAAAAAAGGAAGCTAAAAAGGAAAGAATTATAGAAAAATCGATGGAATTATTTGAGGAAAACGGCTATCATGCAACAAAAGTTGAAACAATTACAAAAGCACTTGGAATATCAAAGGGAAATTTCTACACTTATTTCAATTCAAAAGAAGAAGTTCTATATGAAATACTGGATATAATGAAAGAACAGAGAATAGATCTTTTGCATGAAATGGATGTGGATAAGGATCCGAAGGAAGTTCTCAGAGATTTTGCAGAAAGTCATAGATATTTCTTTTTAAGATATTTAAAAAGAGTCAATTTACAAAATATAGAGGTTTTTCTGAAGGATAAAAAAATAATAGTACACATAGAAGAAATTCAGGATATCTTAATAGAATTTCTTCAAAAAAATGTTGTGGAAAGAATGGAAGGAAGTAAAAATAAAGGTTATAACTTTAGATTCATTGCAGAATTTATATTTATATTAATGGAAGGACTTTTCCTGGATACATGTTTTACAGAGGAACTGGAACTGAAAAAGAAATATGAAATGACAATGGAAGAGAAAATTGAGCAGATAACAGAGTTCATAAATAACACATTAAAATAAAAAGAAAGGAGAAGTTTGATTTGTAAATTTTATAAGTCATACAAAGCTGAATATGAAAAGAATTGAGAAGAAATTGTTTGTTTTGCTTACACTATTTGCAATGCCTCTTTTTGGAGAAAAAATAACAATTCAGAATGCTACCGAGATGGCTATCAAAAATAACAGGGACATAAAAAAAGGTATGCTTGAAATTGAAAAAAGTAGACTGGATGTAAACAAAGCTTGGAAAAGTGCCTACTTTAAGGTAACTTATAATGCTTCTGCAAATAAGTACTTTAAAGAAATTAAATCTTTGGCAGGGAGCTATGACCAAACATATGGTCACAATGTGACATTGACACAACCAATTTATACTGGAGGAGCAGTTAAAACGGGGATAGGAATTGGAAAGGAAGTATTATCATTAAATGAGCTTAATCTTGATAAAATAAAGAAGGACACGATACTGAGTACAGTACAGGCATATATAGATGTGTATGATGCCCAGAGTGCTTTGAGGGTTCTGGAAAAATCAAGGGAAGCTTTATCTAAAAACTATGAAATTCAGAAGGAAAAATATAGTTTAAGAATGGTTACAAAACCTGAATTTATAGAAGCTGAAAGAAGTCTAAAAGCGATAGAGGCGTCAATAATAGAACAGAAATCAAATATAGAAATTGCAAAGGAAGCCCTTGGTATACTTATAGGATATTCAGACAGTCCAAATATAGAAATTGTACCATTCAGTGTGGAAGAAAATTTCACTAAGAAGGTTATTTTAAAGGATGATCTAGCAAAATTGACAAGTCAGAATACAGAATATCAGATGGCTCTTAAGCAGAAGGAAATATCAGGGAAAACAATAAATCTGAAAAGGGCAGATTTAAAACCTACAGTTGCAGGAGTTGTAACGTATGGAGCTTCAAACAGAACAAAAATGTCTGAACTTGCAAAGGAAAAAAGTTATAACGGAACAGTGGGTCTAAACATGTCATGGGATATATTTGACTGGGGAGCAAAAAAATATGAAGTGCAGAAGGCACAGAAAGAATATGAGATAAAGGAAATAGAAGTTGAGCAGGCACTGGACAGCCTGAAGGTAAATATGAAAAAAGTATACTATCAGCTGCAGGCTCTGGAAAAAAGTCTGGAAGCAAAGAGAATAGCTGTGGAAAAAGCGGAAGAAGTATATGAACTTGAACAGGAAAGATACAATTATAATTTAATAACTATGAAAAATCTGCTTGATGCAGAAACAAATTTAAGACAGAGCAGAACAGAGTATGAAAGTACGAGATTGAAGTACTACTATCTTATTTCAAGATATGGTGCATTCCTTGATTAGGGGTAAAAAAATAAAAATTATGTAAAGGAGTAATATAAAATGATAAATAACAATTTATCTGCTAAAAAAAGAATATATAAGAATACATTAAAGACAATTGCTATAATTATGATAACTGCTGTTTTTGCTGTTTCCTGCGGGAAAAAGAAGGAAAAGGTTGTAGAAGAAAATCTTAGACCTGTAAAGGTACAGTCAATAGGTCAGAATACAATTTCATTGGGATATACAGTCAGTGGAACTATAAAGGGGAAGGAAGAAATCCCTTATGTGGCCACATCAAGCGGAGAAGTAACTGTGGTAAACGCTAAAAATGGAGATTATGTTCATGCAGGACAGGTTATAATAGCCATTGACAATCAGGCTGCAAGATCAAATGTAATTTCAGCTTCTTCAAATTATGAGACTGCGAGAATAAATTACGAAAAATATAGAGTTCTTTATAATAAAAGACTTGTAACAGAAACTGAATATCTGAATGCGAAGACAAACTATGACAGTGCAAGGGCAAATTTACAGACTGCAAACGATGCAAACAGTAAGTCGGTAATAAGAACCGATGTAAATGGAGTTTTAACAAACCTTAATATAGAAAGACATCAGCAGGTTTCTGCGGGACAGGCACTGTTCACCCTTGTAAATGAATCTGAAATGATACTGCAGGTTGGAGTTTCTCCACAAATAGTAGGGAAAATACAGGTAGGTACAACTGCTAAAGTAAAGATAGATGAACTTGGTAAGGAAGTTGACGGAGAAGTGTATGAAATATCAGGGGCGGCACAAAATGCGACAAGACAGTTTTTAGTAAAAATAAAAATGCAGAATCCTGACAGGGAACTTAAAAGTGGAATGTACGGAACAGCAAGCATTGATACAGGAGCTGAAGAAGGAATTGTAATTCCTAAAACATCAATAGTTGTAAGAGGAGTGGAACAGGTTGTATATATAGTAAAAGATGGAAAAGCTGTGGCAATACCAATAAAAATAGTTAATCAGAATGAAACATATGCGGCTGTAACAGGAGATGGACTTACAGTCGGTTCAGAACTTGTTGTTGAAGGGCAGAATGTTGTACAGAACGGAGAAAAAGTAAAAAAAGTTAATTAAGAAAACCGGAAGAAAGGAGAAAGAAAATGACAATAGCGGAATTCGCAACCAAAAGAGTCGTTGCTACGACGATGATAATATTATTCATGGTTTTTTCCGGTTATACTGCGATTAAGAACATGAAACAGGAACTGCTGCCGGACTTTAACTTTCCATATGTCGTTATTCAGACAAAATGGACCGGAGCAGTATCTGAAGATGTGGATACACAGATTACTAAAAAAGTGGAAGAAGCGGCACTGAATGTAGACGGAATAAAAAATATAACTACAACTTCCGCATACGGAACATCAGTAGTAGTAGTACAGTTTAACTTCGGAGCAGACAGTGATATAAAGAAAGTACAGGTACAGTCGGAAATAGATAAGATAAAAAATAATTTGCCAAAAGATGCAGATTCACCGGTAGTATCAGAAGCGGGAAGTGCTGCAGGAGTAAGTAACTCAATGGCGTTATTTATAACTTTAAAGGGAGCTGATGAAGCTACTCTTACTTCGTTTGTAAACGAGACAATGAAACCAAGATTACAGAGAAACAGGGGGATAGGAGATATATCAATAACTGGAGGAACTGAAAGGGAATTAAAGGTTGAACTTGATCCATATAAATTAAGGGCTTTCAATCTTTCGGCTCCGGAAATATATTCTAAAATACAGGCGGCAAATACAATAACACCTGCGGGAACTGTAACTGATGGAGGGAAAAAGTTCATACTAATGGTTTCAGGGGAAATAAAGTCCCTTGAACAGGTGGAAAATATAATCCTTTCAAATAACAATGGTCAGACTCTGAGACTTGGAGATATAGCCAAAGTAAGTTATGGAACTAAAGACAGGGAAACTTACACAAGGGTAAATGGTAAAGAGGCAATTGGGGTAATAATAGAAAAAACAAAAGATGGAAATATAGTTGAAATTGCAAATACTGCAAAAAAACAGCTTGAGGAGATGAAACCATTATTTCCTCAAGGGGCAAGTTATGACATTATTACAGATAACAGTGAAATGGTAAAAGATGCAATATCGAATGTTACAAGCAGTGGATTACAGGCGTTGGTAATTGCGGCAATAGTCCTGCTGGTATTCCTGAAGGATATAAGGGCATCAATATTTATATCCCTTTCAATACCTATTTCAGCAATGTTCACATTATTCCTTTTGAATACTCAGGGAATATCACTGAACATGGTTTCACTTACGGGATTAGCTCTTGCGGTAGGATCACTGGTGGATAACTCGGTAGTTACGCTGGATAATATATTTGATCATATGCAGGAATACAGGGAACCGCCGAATGTAGCGGCAATACGTGGAACAAATGAAGTAATACTGCCGATGATAGCTTCTACAATGACATCGGTCTGTGTTTTCCTTCCAATAGTTATATATGAAGGATTTACAAAGGAAGTATTTAAAGGGATAGCATTATCGATAATGTTTGCACTTGGAGCTTCGATAATTGTGGCAATGCTGTTTATCCCTATGGTTTCAAGTAGATTCCTGAACCTGCAGAAAATAGTTGACAATAAGGATAAGGCTAAATACTTTAATGAATTTAAGGAAAAATACAAAGGAGTAATAACATCTGCACTTAATAATAAATGGAAAATTGTTATTGGAACAATTATAGGATTTATAGGAACTATGGTGATTTTTGGACCAATGATGAAAACTACCTTCTTTCCTACAATTGATAATAAGAAGTATTCAGTAGTTGCATCACTTGCAACAGGACTTGATCTGGAGAAATCATATGAAATAACTAAACAGATTGAGGAAGTTGTAAAAAATGATAAAAATACAAAAGAATTCTATTCAATTTCAAGAACGGATGCCGCAATAGTCAATGTGGATGTTAAGAAGGATACATTTAAGGCTATGGAAAGAATAAGAGAGAAACTGAAGGATATGCCTGATGTAAATCTTACGGTGGCAGCCAGTGAAGTAACAAGTTCAAGAACAAGTAAAGACTATTCCTTCCAAATAGAAGGTGATAATGTGGAAGAGCTTAACAGAATTGCAAACTCGATTATTAGCGATATAAAAAAGGAAAGTTGGATGAAGGATGTAAAATCTTCAACTGAAGGTGGATATCCTCAGGCAAAGCTTGAAGTGAACAGGGTAAAAGCTGAAAGTTATGGAATAAATGTAACAAACCTGACAACAATGCTTAATATGACGGTACTGGGTGTAGCACCTATAGAAGTTTCAGAAGGGACTGAAAGACTTGATGTAACGTTACAGTTTGAGGAACAGTATAGAAATTCGCTCGAAAAAATACTGAATCTAGAAGTTAAAAGTTCAAGTGGAGCTTATGTAAGAATAGGAGATATAGCTACACTTTCAAATGTAGAAGGTGCTTCATCAATAACAAAATATAATGGTTCAAGAACTGTTACGGTAGGTTTGAACCTTGATAGCTCAAAAGGATTTAACGATGCGGCAAAATTTATAAAAGCATCATTTGAAAAGACAAATCCTGGAGAAGGATACAAGCTTGCGGCTGCAGGTTCTGCAAAATATCAGCAGGATATGGGTGGAGAGCTGTCACGGGCTCTAGGACTTTCAGTTATACTTATATATATAGTTCTGGCAATACAGCTTGAATCGTTTATATTACCTCTGGTAATAATGACATCATTGCCACTTTCCATAATAGGAGTTGTAATTGGAATGGTCATAACCCGTGTACAGCTGAGCATGTTTGTTATGATAGGTATTATAATGCTTATGGGAATGGTTGTTAACAATGCCATTGTACTTCTTGACTTTGTTGCTAGCATGCGTCAAAAAGGAGTTCCTTTAAGGGAAGCACTTATAGAAGCAGGAGGATCGAGACTGCGTCCTATACTTATGACTACACTTACAACTGTACTTGGTTGGATACCGATGGCACTTGCAATTGGTGGAGGAAGTGCGGGATATTATCAGGGAATGGCCATTGCCGTAATGTTTGGATTGTCATTTTCTACATTGCTGACACTTATATTTATTCCGGTACTTTATCTGATAGTTGAAGAAGCCAAGGAAAAAAGAGCCGAAAAAAAGAAAAAAAATGTAGAAAAGGAAAAAGCCAAAATGGCATAAAATAGGGTATAATATAATAAGAAAAGTTTTAGGAGGACGGTAGGTATGAAGAGGCTTGAAGTATATTTTGACTCATTTTTTCTGGAAAAGGTGAAAGAAGAGTTAAATGAATATGGATTAGAAAAATATGTGCTGATCCCAGAGGTTTTTAGTGACTGGGGGAAACATCTGAAACATTTTAACAGTCATCTCTGGCCAGGAACAGACAGTATTCTAATAGCCTATCTTGAAGATAAGCAGGCGGAAGAAATTATGAGGGCCATAAAAAAAATAAAAATAGATGTAGGCCATATGATATCTATGGGAGCAGTACTTATACCAATAGATGACATGCTGCTATAATTATAAAAATATATGATAAGGAAAATATTTCAATCTTTAAAAGGGATAAAAAATATTTTCCTTATTTTTTTTTAAAAATGGAGAAAAAACATCAAAAAAATATTTTTTAAATAAGTTAAAAAAGATTATTCGTTAAAAAGTTGTAAATAAAAAGGGAAAAATGATATAATTAAATAAGTTAAAAAAGTTGCTAAAAAAACGAAAACTTTTTTTTGAAAAGTTAAAAAAGTTGGGTATATTATTGGTAACAGAAAGAAGAGAACCTAAAAAGAGGAATGTGAAAATGCAGAAACTAAATACGACAGATTATAAAGTCATGGAAAAAATAATGAAAAATTCCAAAATATCCAGAACAGATTTGGCAAAATATCTGGAACTGACACCTGCAGCAATTTCCAAAATAATAAAAAAGTTACTCTCCTATAATCTCATAATTGAAAAAAATACACTTTTTTCAACAGGTGGCCGTCCTAGAGTGACACTGGCAATTAACAAAAACTATAAAAAGATAATAGGTGTTAATCTGGGAGCAGGATTTATAAACATTGTTGAAAGTAATCTGAATGGAGAAATAATAGGGATAACTGAAAGGAAATTTGCATTTAAGGGACAGGAAAAGGTTCTTGAGCTGTTGGATGAAGAGCTGACAAAGGCTCTCAGTAAATATGATGTGAAATCTGTAATTGGAATAGGTCTTGCAACTCATGGAGTTGTTGACAGGAAAAAAGGTACAGTAATAGTTTCTCCTCACTTCAAGTGGAGAAAGCTGGAATTGAGAAAGGAACTTGAAAAAAAGTACAATCTTCCTGTAATAGTTGAAAATGATGTGAGATCGATGCTGATTGCCGAACATAATTATGGTCATGCCAAAGACATGAAAAACTTCATATTCCTGTATATTAAAAATGGAATAGGAGCCGCAATTTTTCTGAATGGAAGAATCTTTGAAGGAAGTAATTATGGAGCTGGAGAAATAGGACATTTCATAGTAAATGAACATTCGAATATACAGTGCCGTTGCGGAAAATACGGCTGCCTCGAAACTGAAAGTTCAGAACAGGTGCTAGTAAATAAAGTGATGTGGAAACTGGAAGAGGATGGGAAAAAGGAAGTGGATAAAAATCTGGATATATCAACAGTTTACAGTAAAGCCAAGGACAAGGAAGAACCTTACTATTCCATTATTAAAGATGCAATATATAATACGGGAAAAGTAATGGGGAATGTACTTAATATGCTTGATGTCAATAACATTATAGTAGCTGGAGACATTACAACAACGGGAGATCTCTTCATAAGGAATTTTAAAAAGGGGATAGATACCATGCTTCTTGAAGAATTCAACAAAAAAATAAAGGTAAGTACAACAAAACTTGATAATATGATAGGAGTTTACGGTGCTGTTTCACTTATAACAAGTAATTTATTTGAAGGGGAAAAATTGATTAAGATAAAGTAGTTAATAAAGCAGTTAATGATGTTTCAGGTAGTTTATGATACTTTAGAGAACCTAGTTAGGTAATAAAAAAATTATATAGAGGTGAAGAAATGAAAAAGATTTTATGGTTAATGTTAGCAATGGTAATGTTGCTATCATGCGGTGGAGAAAAGAAAGCTGATGGAGCAGCGGCAGGAGGAGACAAACCTGCAGAAGGTAAAAAAGTTAAAATTGGAGTTACTATCTACAAATATGATGATAACTTCATGGCAACATTGAGAAAAGATCTTGAAGCGTTTGCTAAGGAAGATGCAAACATTGAACTGATCATGAACGATTCTCAAAACAGTCAGGCAACACAAAATGAACAAGTAGATGCACTTCTTTCAAAAGGTGTAAACGTATTAGCAATCAACTTAGTTGACCCAGCAGCAGGACAAACAATTATTGACAAAGCAAAAGCTGCAAATGTACCAGTAGTATTCTTTAACAAAGATCCAGGAGCAGAAGCATTAAAAACTTATGACAAAGCTTACTATGTTGGAACAAAACCTGAAGAATCAGGAATAATCCAAGGACAATTAATTGAAAAAGTATGGAAAGCACATCCAGAATTAGACTTAAACAAAGACGGTGTTATTCAATACGTTATGCTTAAAGGGGAACCTGGACACCCTGATGCAGAAGCAAGAACAGCTTATTCAGTAAAAGAATTAAATGACAAAGGTATTAAAACAGAAAAATTACAAGAAGATACAGGAATGTGGGATGCAGCTCAAGCTAAAGATAAAATGGATGCATGGCTTGCTGGACCTACTGGATCTAAAATAGAAGTTGTAATTTCAAACAATGACGGTATGGCATTAGGTGCTTTAGAAGCTTTAAAAGCTCACCAGAAAAAATTACCTGTATTTGGAGTAGACGCATTGCAAGAAGCTTTAACATTAATCGAATCAGGAGAATTAGCAGGAACAGTATTGAACGATGGAACAAACCAAGCAAAAGCAGTTCTAGAACTTTCAAGAAACTTAGCTAATGGAAAAGATCCTATTGAAGGTACATCATGGAAATTAGAAGAAAAAGCAGTTAGAGTTCCTTATGTAGGTGTAGATAAAGAAAATTTGGCACAATTTAAAAAATAATTGAATAATTAATAGTTGAATTGTATACCGTAAATAAAAGACTTTATCGAATTTTATTTACGGTATCTTTATTTCGGAAGAGGTGAATAGATGGAAAATTCTCAAAATAGACATGAATATGTATTGGAAATGGAAGGAATCAGTAAGGAATTTCCTGGGGTAAAAGCACTTGATAATGTTACGTTGAAGATACGTCCCAACAGTGTTCATGCACTTATGGGAGAAAACGGTGCAGGAAAATCGACACTGATGAAATGTCTTTTCGGAATATATAAGAAAGATACAGGAGAAATATCCCTGGAAGGACAGAAAATAGAATTTAAAAATTCAAAGGATGCACTTGAAAGAGGAGTTTCAATGGTGCACCAGGAGTTAAACCAGGTTACACAGAGAAACGTAATGGATAACATATGGCTTGGAAGATATCCTAAAAAAGGTTTATTTATAGATGAAGATAAGATGTATAAAGATACTAAGGAAATATTTGCAAAACTGGATATAGATATAGATCCCAGAACGAAAGTAAGCAGACTTTCTGTTTCACAGATGCAAATGCTTGAAATTGCAAAAGCAGTTTCATATGACTCGAAAGTATTGATTTTAGATGAGCCTACTTCATCCCTGACAGAAAATGAAGTAAAACATCTTTTCAAGATAATAAGAAAACTTCAGGGAAATGGTATAGGAATAGTGTATATTTCACATAAAATGGAAGAAATAACAGAAATATGCGATGAAATTACAATACTTAGAGATGGAAAATGGGTTACTACAGAAAAAGTAAAAGATCTTACAACAGATCAGATAATAAACCTTATGGTGGGAAGGGATCTAACAAACAGATTCCCTGATAAAACAAATAAGCCGGGAGAAGTTATATTGGAAGTTGAACATCTGACGGCAAAAAGACCTAAGTCAATAGAAGATGTATCCTTTACATTGAGAAAAGGAGAAATATTAGGAATTGCAGGACTTGTAGGTTCAAAGAGAACTGATATAGTGGAAACGTTATTTGGAGTTATTGAGAAGAAATCAGGAACAATAAAAATAGATGGTAAGGAAGTAAATATAAGAAATCCTAAGGAAGCTACTAAAAATGGATTAGCACTTATAACTGAAGAAAGACGTGCTACGGGAATTTATTCAATGCTGGATATAAAATTTAATTCAATTATTTCCAATACTAGAAATTATAAGGCGTTATTGGGACTTTTGGATAACAGTAAAATAGAAAAAGATACAAAATGGGTTATTGACAGCATGCACGTAAAGACTCCGTCGCAAAAGACACATATAGGAAGTCTTTCAGGAGGAAATCAGCAGAAGGTAATAATAGGAAGATGGCTGCTTACAGCACCTGAAATACTTCTTATGGATGAGCCTACGAGGGGAATAGACGTAGGTGCAAAATTTGAAATATACCAGTTAATGATAAATCTGGCCGAAAAAGAAAAGGGTATTATTATGATTTCTTCAGAAATGCCTGAACTGCTGGGAGTAACAGACAGAATACTAGTCATGAGTAATGGTAGAGTGGCAGGTATAGTAAATACCGCTGAAACTTCTCAGGAAGAAATATTAAAATTAACGGCTAAATATTTATAGGGAGGCAAAAATGGCAGAGAAAGTTGTAAAAGAAAATAAGAAATCTTTTGATTTGAAAAATCTGATATTAAATGGAGGAATTTATCTGGTACTTTTATTACTGTTAATTCTAATAGTAATGAAGGATCCTACATTTTTAAGCTTATTAAATATACAGAACATTCTGACACAGTCATCAGTAAGAATAATAATAGCTCTTGGAGTTGCAGGACTTATCGTAACTCAAGGGACAGATTTGTCAGTAGGAAGACAGGTTGGTATGGCGGCACTTATATCAGCAACATTACTTCAGGCTATGACAAATGTAAATAAAGTTTTTAAAGGGTTACCAACATTACCTATACCTTTAGTTCTGCTTCTTGTAATAGTTATTGGAGCCTTAATAGGTTTAATAACAGGACTTATAGTTGCAAAATTAAATGTTGTACCTTTTGTTGCAACAATGGGAACAATGGTAATAGTTTACGGAATAAACTCATTGTATTTTGACTTTGTAGGAGCATCACCGGTAGCAGGATTTGACAGAAAATATTCGCAGGTGGCTCAGGGAGCATTATTCCAGATTGGCCAGCTTAGACTTTCTTATCTGATAATATATGCTGTAATTGCAATTGTGTTTATGTGGACATTGTGGAATAAAACAGTATTTGGTAAAAACCTGTTTGCTGTAGGAGGAAATCCTGAAGCAGCAAGAGTATCAGGAGTTAACGTTGCAAAAACAATACTTATCGTATATATGTTATCAGGAATAATGTATGCAATAGGAGGATTCCTTGAAGCGGCACGTATAGGTTCTGCAACAAACAACCTTGGATTCATGTATGAAATGGATGCCATTGCGGCGTGTGTTGTTGGGGGAGTTTCATTCAGTGGAGGAGTAGGTAAGATTTCAGGAGTAGTTGCTGGAGTTATAATCTTCACATTGATTAACTATGGACTTACTTATATAGGAATAAGCCCTTACTGGCAGTATATTATAAAAGGTATCATCATAATAACAGCAGTTGCGATAGATGTACTGAAATATAGAAAAAATAAATAAAGATTCCATATCTAGTTTATATATTATTTAAAAAGGATAAAATGATTTGATAAAAAGAATTTTATCCTTTTTATTTTACTGTTATTTAAAATCTAAATCAGAGAACAAATTTGTCATATCATCGAATTTCTATAAATTCAGGAAAAAAGCCTATATATTACAGGGATTATATAACAGAAATAGCATATAAATAAACTTTTAGAAATGTGTTACATTAATTGATAAAATGTGGTATACTATAAAATAAAAAGAAAAAACTAATGAAATTATATAAAAAATAAAATAGATATAAAAGGAGATAACATGAATAGTAACTTAAAGAGGATTGAGAAGGAACTTCGTGGTTTTGCCAAAAGGTGTAAAGAAATAAAATATACCCGTGCAATGCTTTTTGCTTTTCTGATGACAGGGCTGAAAACATTTACAGCAAAGAATGACAGCGTAGAGAGTGCTAAAAAAGACATTGAAACTTCAATAAAAGATATGAAGGAACTTTTCAAGGATGCCAAAAGGGAAAATAATAAATTAATGAAAACTTCCAGCTTAGAATTAGTACAACTTATGGAACAGGGAGATCATGTAGTAAAATCTCCATGGAGTTCATGGCAATATGGAATGAACTATTTTTATAGTAACTGGAGAGGAACGTATAACGGAAGAGGAGACAAAAAAAGCAGATATCCTTATGAAGGAATATTTACAAGAAGTGAAGATGCATTTGAAAGATATGTTTCTCCATTAAGTGATAAATATAAGGAATTAAATGTTGGTTCAAATCCTTATTCAGCTTCTTCAAACCAAAGAACAGGACTAAATAGTTCATATGGATTAACAAGCACGTTAAAGACTCAGGAACCGTTAGTAACGATAGAAATAAATGCTTCAATCAAACCAAAAAGTATACAGAAAAATCCAATAACACTAAGTGTACCGGGAATATCGGCTCCAGCTTTGCCGCCTGTAAGCATAAGTCAGGCAGTACCACCAAGCTTAAGTTTACCTGAACCAAAAGCTCCTAGTAAAGAAATAAGTATAGTGAAACCAAATGCAAATCCTTTTACTGGTTTTTTCTTTAACTCTAATCATAGTTCAATAGGAGTAGGAGATACTAATATGGTACTTTATTCAGGGGTAAATCCTGATGATATAAAAGCTGGAAAAGTAGGAGAACAAGTAAGACCTGCTTTAAAGACAGGAGCTTTGAATACTACTTTAGGAGATATTACTAATATTAATCAACGTCCTACAAATATATTATACAGATCGGATCCTAATTTAAATAATTTAACTTTACATATAAGAGGATATTTTGGAGATGGTTCTGATGGATATGTAGATGCAGGTAGTGGTGCTATAGGAGGGTCTGATACTGCTGGAGGACCAACTTTAGGAACAATAGGAATACATACATTAAGAAATGGAGCAGTTAACAATGTAACTGCTAATCTATATGGAAGAGCTGGTTTCTTAACATCAGAAACTTGGAGACATGGAAAAGTTACTATGCATAATACAAATGTAAATGTATATGGAAAAGACAATGCAGTTTACTATATAATGCCAGCAGCTTTTAAGACTATTTCTAAGTACACAGATAGTAACTATCACCTTGGAGCTATACAAGGAGAAACAAATGTAAAAATGTATGGAACAGGAAATACTGTGTATCTATCATCAGGAATTTCAGCGGCAAGATTAATAAAAAACACAGGAAAAATGGAATTAGAAGGAGCTTCAAATATAGTTTATTCTAGTTTTTCTTATGCACCAACTTGGGAAGTTGGAGTTTATGGTGGAAAAGCTGGAAAAATGAATTCATTAATTCAATTTAATCAAGATGTAGAACTTTATGGAGATGAAAACGTAGTTTTGTTCTTTGGAAGTAAAATAGGAGGAACTCCAAAATCTTGGGAAGTAGCTGACAGAGATGCTGAATCAAATGCAGGTTACATAAGAAAAGCTTCATATATAGGAATATATCAAGGTGAGATAGATGTAAAAGCTAGAGTAGGAGGACAATTAGCAATAGATCCAACTGCTACAACTCAAACAGCTAGTGGACAATTAGTTGAAGATCTTACTAATCCAGCAGCACCTAAATATAAGGGATATACAAATACAACAGTCGATGGTGGAGTAGGACTATATGTAACATCTGGACAAAGAAAAGGGATAGATGTACTTAAAGATATGGGAGTTCCAGTTTCAGTTACTCCAACTTTAGATGACTTAAAACTTGATCCTATTCATAACTTAGAAGTTGGAAAAATGGATATCAATTTTGGAAAATATTCTAAAAATGGATTTATGATGATAGCGAAAGATGGAAGTGTCATAGATGTTGGGAAAGCTACTCATCAATATTATGTAACTAATCTGAGTACATCAATTACAGATGGTGTAAACGGAGATGCAACGACAGAAGCTGATGCTTCAACAGGAACAACAATAGCTTACGCAGAAGGAACTTGGGATCAGGCTAAACATCAGTTTGGTACTAAGCAATCAGATGTCAACCAAAATGATACAGATGCGGCAGCAGTAAATGCAGGAGCAGCAAGAAAGCCACTAACAGATACAACTGCTTCAACAGCATCTAAACTGCAGGGGTTAGGATCTGAAATAAATGTTTATACTGATGTAATATTAGCTTCAAAAGAAGGTATAGCATACATGGGAGATAACCAAGGTATAGTTAATGCTAAGAAAAACACTGAAGCTGTCAATTACGGTGCAATTATAGGATATGGAAAAAATAAGGGAATGGTTAGTGTAGATGGTACAGTAAAAGCAATAGATAAAAATACACTTTTAGAAGATAATAAATATAAAAATATAGCAGCATTTGCAGAATCAGCAGGACAAGTTAACATCAACGGAAAAGTAACTATAAACGGAATAGGGGCATTTGCAAAAGGTACAGATTCAAAGGCTCAGTTATTAAGCGGAATAGATGAAATTAATGCAGGAACTGTTGGAGGAATGGTTGCTACAGAAGGTGGATATGCTAGACTGGATGGTGGAACTATCAATATTACTAAAGATAATTCCAGACTTTTCTATGCAGATGCAACAGGAAAAGTTGATTTTACAGGAGCTACTGCTATTAATATGTCAAAAGGAATAATACTTCCACAGGAAGAAAATAATACTGCTTTCTACAGTAGTAAAGCTACAACAGAAGCAGGAGCAGTTCCTACAAAATATAATGGTATGAGAAATGTAACTATAAAACTTCTTTCAGATGATGTAGTTTTAAAAACAGTAAATAACCATCCACTTGAAACTTGGACTGGAAGTACAAACTTTGAAAGTGGAATTCAAAGTATAATGAAATATGCAGCTTTAAATAAAAATGGTCATACATATAAAGTTTATTATACTAACGGAGATTTTAAAATTGCTGCAAATGTTGATCTTGATGATACAAATGATGTATTTAACAGTATTATTATGGCAAATGAAAAAGTTACTATTGATAATGGAGTTTCAATAACTTCAACTACTGGAAAAGGACTTGTTCAGGGATCTCTAAAAAATACTGTTGATAACAGTAAAACAGCCTATATTAACAATGGAACTGTAAATATAACAGGTGGAAATTCAAACTCAATAGGAATAAGAGTTAATCACGGAACAATAGAAAATAACAGTTTGCTTCAAATGAATGACGGAATAGGTTTATATGGAAGTAACGGAAGTAAAATTACTAATAGTACAAATGGAGTTATTAAAATAACAGCTCCTTCTGCTTATGGAGTTGGAATGGCCGGATTCCTTTCGGGAACTGCTCCACAGGAATATGGAACAGATAAACTGATTACTGCCTTAATAGCATCAGGTGGAGGAAATCTTCCGTCAACAGTAAAGACAATCGATATAACAAATGAAGGAAATATAGATATTGCTGGAAAAGCAATAGGAATTTATGCTGACAATACAAGTACAATAGCAGGCTTTGATAATCATGTTACAAAAGAAAATGCAGTTGTAAACAATAGGGCTTCGATGAATTTTGGAGATGACAGTATTGGAATTTTTGCGAAAAAATCAACAATAAATCTTACAGGAACAGGTTCAGATGATATTTCAACAGGCAATAATGGACTGGGAGTATACGCAAAAGATTCTACTGTAAATCTGCTGACAAACTACGGATTTAAAATTAAGGACAATGGAGTAGGAATGTATCTTGAAGATACAGATACTTCAACAGGAAATGTAGAAGTTAAGTATGCAGGAGCAAATACAGCAAGAGGAACAGGAATTTATTTAAGTGGAACATCGACTATGACAAACAAGCTGAATGTAAATGTTAAAAATACAACAGGAAGTAATGGAGGTATGATAGGAATTTATGCATCAGGAGCAGATTTAACTAATGAAGGAGATGTAAAAATAGAAAATACTGATACGTTAGGATTCGGTATTATAGCTTCAGGTTCTGATGTGATAAATAAAGGAAATATTACGCTTGAGGATTCAATTAATCCAAATACTCCAAATATAGGTATGTATACAGCAGGTTCAGATGTTTTAACAAATCTTGGAAGTATAAAGGTTGGAAAAAACGGAATAGGAATTTATGGAAAGAATTTTTCTAATGGAGATTCTATAACTCAACCAAACAGTACAATAGAAGTAGGGGAAAATGGAATAGCTGTTTACACAGAAGGTGGAAACGGATATCTTGAATCTGGAAATATAAAAACAGGAAAAGATGGAGTTGGAGTGTACATTGCTGGAAACGTTGGAACTATAACTGTAAGTAATCCATTTACAATGACTCTTGGAGATGGTTCAGTCGGAAATGACAAAGGATCTTTTGGTTTTGTTAATGTAGGCTCAAATAATAAGATTTACAGTAATATATCAAATGTAGCTCTGCAAAATAATTCTGTATACATTTATTCAAAAGATACAGGTGGAACCGCGGCAAGTCCTCAGATTGAAACTACAACTGATATTACAGCATCTGGAAATAACAACTATGGAGTTTATTCTGCAGGATACGCTGTTAATACAGGAAGTATGAATTTAAGTGCGGGAACAGGAAATATAGGAGCTTACAGTGTTAAAGGCGGTACAATAGAAAATAGAAAAAGAGCTGACGGGACAGGTGGAGTTATTACAGTGGGAGGTTCAGTATCAGGAGAAGATGAATACGGAGTTGGAATGGCGGCAGGTTACAGCTGGACTCAAAAAGATCTTGAAAAACCTTTGGCACAGAGACCTGATCAGACAACAGGAAATATAATCAACAGAGGAATTATAAATGTAAATGGTCAATACAGTATAGGAATGTACGGAAGTGGAACAGGAACTACAGTAGAAAACCATGGAGATATCAACCTGAATGCAAGTAATACAACAGGAATATACCTGAATGAAGGAGCTGTAGGTCATAACTATGGTCTGATAACAAATGCGACAGGTGTGAAAAATGTTACCGGAGTTGTTGTTAAAAATGGTGCGAGACTTGTAAATGAACCTTTAGGAAGAATAATACTGGATGCAGACAGTGCATTAGGAGCCTTAGTATCAAGAGATAACGATACTAAAAGTATGGGAATATTTGAAAACTATGGTACGTTTGATATCAGAGGAAATGAATCACAGGAAATAAAACAGCCTGCAGGACCTCAGGAACTTAATAAATCTGTAGGAAAAGGTAAAGATAAGATTTCAATTAATGTTGCGGCAGGAGCAACAACAGGAACAATAAAAGTTGGAGATGAAATTAAGGTTCCGGAACTTGTAGATACGAAGAAAGTTACATTAGAAGAAACTAAAGTATCTTCAATAGGAATGTATATTAATACATCTGGAACTAAATTTACAAATCCAATTAGAGGATTAAGTGCCTTAAGTTATTTAAAGAAAGCGGATTTGATTATAGGAGCTGAAGCTGCTGAATCTACAAACAGTAAATATATCCAGGTAGGTTCAAATATATTGAAACCTTACAATGATTCTATTTTAAATAATCCTCAGATAGAAAAATGGCATATTTATTCAGGGTCACTGACATGGATGGCAAATATAGCACAGAATCAGACAAATGGGACAATAGAAACTGCTTATCTGGCAAAGATTCCATATACTAACTGGGCTGGAAATGAAGCATTGCCAGCAGATAAGAAAGATGCATACAACTTCCTGGATGGACTTGAACAGAGATATGGAGTGGAAGAATTAGGAACTAGAGAAAATCAGTTATTCCAGAAACTAAATAAAATCGGAAATAACGAGGAAGTGTTGTTATATCAGGCAGTGGATGAAATGATGGGACACCAGTATGCAAATGTACAGCAGAGAACACATGGTACTGGAAGACTTATAGATAAAGAAATAACTCATCTGTCTAAAGAGTGGGATACTAAGTCTAAACAGTCTAACAAAATAAAAGTATTTGGAATGAGAGATGAATACAGTACAGATACTGCAGGAATTATCGACTATACAAGCGATGCATATG
>CALEXX010000050.1 GCA_937925095.1 uncultured Leptotrichia sp. | reverse complement strand
CAATTATCTCAGATATGAAAAAAGACATCAAAGTGTCTAAAATAGTCGAAACTGTATTTTTGCTTACTCTTTTAGTTAATCATGGCGATAATTCAGATATTGTATTTAACAATATAAAAAAGGAATTAGGTTCACGGTCGATTAGAGGACACAGTATTTATTCATCGTTATTAACTCTTTATATTCGTTTAAATAGGGAGAGGGGGGACTTTATCGAATATAGAAATTCTTCTATAAAATTACAACAAATCACTAATAAGAGATTAGATTTTCCAACTTATTTATATGCAGAAACCGAAATTGTTTCATCATACCAAATGGAAATTCCAAATTTTGAAGATTATCACCCAATTTTATCTGACTATTTATTGTTTATAGCAACGTTTATTAGGATGCTTAAATTAATTTTTAAGTATCAAAATATAGAGTATAATAATTTTAGTGATCGTACTACAAGAATAACCCACTTAATTGTGCGTTGTTGTAGACTGTGGAAAAAGCTCTTTCAATTTTGATAGGGCTTTTTTGCATTAATCATCATAAACATCTAATCTTTCAAAACAGGAGAATTATTATGATTGAAATTTTTAAACAATTTTTAGAGCAGGAAAGACCTTTGAATGAAGGGATTTTGAAAAAGCTGGAGAGTAATCTTAAAACAAATTTTATTTATAATTCAAATGCTATCGAAGGAAATACTCTTACTCTGAAGGAAACAGACATCATACTTCAGTATGGAGTTACTGTGAAAGGTAAAAGTTTGAAGGAGCATGAAGAAGTAAAGGGGCAGGAATATGCTATTAATTTTTTAAAAGAAATTATAAAAAGGAATGAAACTCTTTCATTAAGGCTTATAAGGGAATTCCATTCTCTTGTACTAAATGATGATATTGAAAATAGAGGAAAATTCAAACAAAGTAATAATGAAATTCTTGGAGCTGGATTTGAGACAACTCCTTATTACTTGGTTGAGGAAGAATTAACTGAGCTGATTGAAAAATACAATAGTAATAAAGTTGATAGTCTGGTGATAAAAGTTTCGCATTTTCACGCTGATTTTGAAAAGATTCATCCATTTATTGACGGTAATGGAAGAACAGGAAGATTATTACTGAATTTAGAACTGATGAAAAATGGCTATCCTATTACAGTTATACAAAATGAGGAAAGGGAAGAGTATTATACTGCATTGGAAACTGCACAGGCAAAGGCAGATTATAGATTGCTCACTGATTTTATAGAAAAAAGTATCGAAAATACTTTTTGGATTTATTATAAATATTTTGATGAAAATACGAAAATAAAATTTGAAGAATACTTAAAAAATAAAGGAATTAATTCAAGGGAAATCTATCAGAAGAGAATTAAAAATTATCCTGAAACAGAAAGAGATTTTCCAAGAGATTGGAATAAAGAAAAGTAATTTTATATAGAAAGGCAGGTGTTATTTATGGAAGGTGAATATAAGCAGATAAAAGAAACAACAGATAAATATAAAAAACAGAAATACTGGAAAATAGCTGTTGGACTTAATCAGGTTGATGATTTGAAACCATCGGAGGAACTAAAAAAGCTTGCCTATGACAATATAAATAACATCAAAACTTATGTTGAAGTGGAAGATGAGCTTCGTAAATATTACAGTAAAGCCGATAAGATTAACAAGTCAGAATATGAGTGTGACCTTGTAAGTTTAAAAATTGTAGAATTACTCGATAATAGCAGTTTTAATTTAACTATAAATACTCTGAAAAACATTCATAAGGAACTTTTCGAAAATATTATTAATGAGGAATTTTGTGGTAAATTCAGAAAATTTGATATTCAGAAGTATGAAGATATTTTAAATGGAGATAGTGCTAACTATGGGAATTTTAAGACGATTGAAGAGGACTTGAAGGATATAATCAGGGAACTGGATATTAGAAAATATAAAATTAAAGATATTAATGATGTGGTGGAATTAGCTGTAGACTGTGTGAAAAAAATATGGGATGTCCATCCATTTGTGGAAGGGAACACTAGAACAGCTACAGTATTTACATTGAAATTTTTAGATTCTTTAGGAGTTTCAGATGTTTCAAACGACCTGTTTAAAGATAATGCAAAATATTTCAGAGATTGTCTTATTTTAGCTAATTATTCACAGCTTAACAGACACAATGAATTTATAAATCCTAATATTAAGCCGTTACATAGATTTTTTGAGAAATTTCTGATTGATGATGAACTTAAACTAATTGAAATAGAGCCTGTTCATAATAATAAATATTATGACAAGCTTGAAAATCCAAGTAAATTAATGGAATATGAGGAGCTTAATGAAGATTTGGACTTGGACTGGTAAAAGAAATATGGTAAAATAGAATCATATTAAAAATAATTTTTATAAGAAATTAAATAGAGTATAAGAATATTGGAGGAAAAAATGAGTAGTAAAACTTATGAAGCAGTAAACTGGAACACTCCGGAAAATGATTATGTAGAGATGTTCTGGGAACAGAATTTAAAGCAGTTCTGGATAGATACAGAATATATTCCGTCAAAGGACATAGATAGCTGGCATTCTCTTGAGCCTCAAATGAAGCTGGCTTATTTACAGGTACTGGGAGGACTGACATTACTGGATACTTTACAGAGTCATACAGGAATGCCAAAAATTATAGATCACATTGATTCATTGCAATGCCGTTCAGTACTGTCATATATGTGTATGATGGAAACAATTCATGCAAAGTCATATTCGACAATATTTACGACGGTTGCTTCTACAGCTGAAATCAATGAGACATTTAACTGGGTACAGGAAAATGAGCATTTACAGTATAAGGCAACGAAAATAGATTATTACTACCAGAAAATGAATAATCCTGAAGCATCTAAGAGAGAGATTTATATGGCGTTATGTGCTTCGGTTTATCTGGAAACATATTTATTTTATAGTGGATTTTTTCTACCTTTATGGCTTGCTGGACAAGGTCAGATGGTGGCAAGCTGTGACATAATAAAGAAAATAATAGCAGATGAGTCTATTCATGGAGTATTTGTAGGACTTCTTTCACAGGAAATTTATGCAACATTTACTGATGAGGAGAAAGAAAGTGTCAGAAAAGAACTGAAGGAGCTTCTGTATGATCTTTATGAAAATGAGGCAAGATATACCGATGAAGTTTATGGAGATATAGGACTTACAGCAGATGTTAAGGAATACATAAGATACAATGCAAACAAGGCTCTTATGAACCTTGGATTTGAAGAGGAATTTGAAGTGAAGGATGTAAATCCTATTGTATTAAATGGACTGAATGTAGAAACTACTCAGCATGACTTTTTCTCTAAAAAATCTACAAATTATGAAAAAGCACTTGAAGTTGTGCATTTAAATGATGAAGACTTTGAATTTAAAGATAATGAAATCAATTTAGATATTTAAGAAATAATTTAAATGGCTTGGACTAGATACCTTGAAAATACTGGAAAAAAACAGTTTTTGAAGGGGGATTTATAAAGAGCCGTTTTTTCATTTTATCCAATATTTTTTAATGAAAAATTAAAAATATAAATTGACATTATATGGATAAATAAATATAATATAGTTAAATGAGTAAAAGAGAGGAATTGAGGGATATGAAAAAGGGAAAAATTAAAGAGGAAGATACAGACAAAAAGAAAAATTTACCTGTAGGTATTGATAATTTTGAAGTAATGATACAGAAAGATTACTATTATTTTGATAAGACAGGTTTAATTAAGGAAATCCTCGAAAGTGGAACATCAAGTATTTTATTTACAAGGCCTCGTAGATTTGGAAAGTCATTGAATATGTCAATGCTAAAATATTTTTTTGATGTAAAAAATAATAAAGAAAATAGAAAGTTATTTGAAGGCCTTGAAATTTCAAAGAGTAAGTATTTTGAAAAGCAGGGATTAAATCCTGTCATATTTATAAGTTTCAAGGATTTTGAAGATTCAAACTGGGAAAATGGATATAGAAGTAATAAAGTGGACTATCAGCAATGTATACAGTAAATTTGAATTTTTGAGGGAATATTTAAGTGAAAATGAATTAAAAGATTTTGATAAAATCTGGTTTGAAGAGGAACACGACTACACTAGAGCTCTTTTAAATTTGTCAAAATATTTATATAATTACTATGGAAAGAAAATAGTTTTATTAATTGATGAATATGACAAACCAATAATAAAAGCTCATGCAAATGGTTATTATGATGAAGTGATACAGTTCTTTAAAGGATTTTTTGAAAAGGCAGTAAAAGGTAACGATTATGTTGAGCTGACTGTTATGACAGGAATATTGAGAATAGCAAAAGAAGGAATATTTTCAGGACTGAATAGTCTAAAGGTAAATACTGTCCTCAGTGAGAATTATACTGAGTATTTTGGAATTTTAGAAAGTGAAGTAGAGGAAGCACTGAAGTATTACAATTTGGATTTTGAAGTGGAAGAAGTAAAAAAATGGTATAATGGTTACCGTTTTGGGAAAAATGAAGTTTACAATCCATGGTCAATTGTAAATTTTCTAGATGATAAAATACTCGAAGAACATTGGGTAAATACTTCAAATAATGATGAAATTATGAACTATCTGGAAAATTCTGATGAAAATATTATTTTTGATTTAGAAAAATTATTAGCACATGAAAGTGTAAGAAAGGAAATATATAACTTTGTAACCTTTCAGGATATAGATTATGCATTGAATATAAATAATAAAAGAAATATGGAAATTAAGGAAAATATTATAAATTATGAAAAGGAACGAAATTATTATATAAATGATTTTGGACAGGCGAATATATGGCAGTTTTTTCTTCATTGCGGGTATTTGACAATTGACAAAAAGGTTGATAAAAATATTTATGATTTGAAAATTCCTAATGAAGAACTGTTTGATTTTTTCAAAATAAGGTTTTTATATAGAACTTATGGAGGCCATTATAGATTTTCCACACTTGAAGAATACCTCAGAACTGGAAAGTATGAAAAATTTAGAAATGAAGTCAAGACTCTGCTCAAAAATTCTGTAAGTTTTCGTGATTTAAAGGAAGAAAATTCATATCATCTCTTTGTAATGGGAATGGTTGCCGTAATGTATGAAAATTATTATATTAAACCCAATTATGAAAGTGGAGATGGAATTCCGGACTTAGTTTTAAAGCCTAAGAATAAGAAGGATACAGCATTTATATTTGAATTTAAATATTCAAGGGCAAAGGATAGTAAAAATCTTAAAAGAACAGCTAAAAGTGCCTTAAAGCAGATTAATGACAGAAATTATGCTGATGGACTGAAATACGAAGGATATGAAAACATTACAAAAATAGGAATGGGATTTAGAAAAAAAGATGTGGAAGTTGCAATTGAAACAGAATTTATAATTGAAGAATAGAAGCGACTGTAATAAAAAGAATTTTTAAAATGGAAAATATTGTAAAAATAGTGTATAATATTATAATAGGTAAAAAGGAGAAATATAACTGAAGGGTGAATATATATGAAGAAAAAGATAACAAAGTACATGGCTTTTATTTTTTGTATACTTATAATGATTTCAGCTGTTATGGGATATTATATGAAAAAAGAATCTGTTATGGAAAAAGAAGTAAAAGCGGAAATAGAAAAGTATAATAAATATGCAGCTTTTTATAATCAATCAAATCCTGCAATTTTAGGGGATTTTGGTGAGTATTATTTTGATACTTTTACTGAAAATAGAAAAAAATTAAAAAAATTGAATAGGGTGGATCTACTAAAATTAAATTCAATGAGACAGAAATTAAATTCGTTAGATGAACCTCTTGCCAAAATGGAAGCTACAATTAATGGAAAACCTGAATTTAAAAATATTGATAACTATATTAAGGAATATATTGAAGCACTTAAGGAAGAAAAAAAGTTGGATTTGGAAATACTTGATTATTATGAAAATGGAGTTTACAAGGAAGATAATTATGAAGGGGCGGTATTTTTACAATCTGCATATTTAAATGCTTTAAGAAAAAGTAATGAAAAATATGGTGTATACGTTGAAGTAATGAAAGTTCTTATAAAAAATCAAAAAGAAAAGGAAATGGAAAGACTTCAGAAAAAAGGAAGAAAAGCAGCTATAAACCTAGTTACATTTATTGATAATACAGAAGAATTTTCACAGATTTTATTTTCCAGAAAACAGTTTGATTTTTCAAAAATGGAAGTTTTGAAGTTAAGAGGGCTAATAGAGGAAATGAAAAAAGGGTATCAGGATTTAGAGGCAATCTCTGATAAACAGATAAAAAAGGAAAAATATTCATTGGAAAGTTATAACAAAATTAGAGGTTATTCAAAGGAAGTTGTAACTTTAAGTGAAAAAATAATGGAAAGTAAAAGAAATGGAGAAGATATCTATCCATTACTATATGATTTTAGTGAAAATTATAGAAAAATTGTATCTGAATATAACAAAATGATAGGAAATAAAAAGTAAAAAATAATACTTTAATATGTATTGTATATTAATATAAATCTACAAAATAAAAGAGAAAAATTAAAATAATCAATGTATCTAAATTTTCTTTAATACAGGGAAATTGAAAGGAATGATTTAAAATATGGAAATGAAAAAGAAAATAATAATAGGACTTGCAGTTCTTTTAATCGCCATAGGCTGCGGTAAAAAGGAAGAGAAGAATGCAGATAAAAATAATCCTGAGAAAACAGTGGCTGAGACATCTAAAGATTCAGGAAATATAAGTGAGAATGAAATTAAAAAATATACAGAATACATCAGTCTAAAAAATGTTCCAAATGAGGAAGAATGGCAGGATTCTTTTAAAGAAGTATTCACAAGGGAATTTTCTGATGAAAAAGGGGAATTTAAAAAGCCTTCAGCTAAAGGAATTGAAAGTATTATTAAAACAGAAGATACTGTTAATATATTTTCTGAATATGTGAAGGATTTGGAAGAAAATATAAAAAAGGAACCGAAATTTGATGAAGTGGATAAATCTGCTGAAGGTCTTGTTCAGTCATTGAATAATGAAAAAAATGTAATAACAGAAATAGTGGATTACTATAAAAATAAAAAATATGAAAAAGATAATTTTGAAGAAGGAAAAAAATTGGCTGAAAAATATAAAAATGCCACTGAAGAAAGAAAAAACAGCTATAATGCATATTCAGTAACATTAGATAAATTATCTGAAAAAATAGGAGATAAAATAGTAAAAAAAGCAGAAACAGACGGTAAAACAGCAATGGCAAGTCTTGTTAAATATGTAAATGAAGCAAATAATTTTGTAAATACTGCATTTGCAAAAGAAAATCTTAAATTTGATAAGGAAGAAGTAAAAAAATTAAAGGAATTACATAGTAAAATGCAGGAATCATATTTAAAATTAAAAGAAACTACTGATGAAGCTGCAGCTAAGGAAGGCATAAATGCAGAGGAATTTAAGGAAATTAAGAAAAATTCGGAAGAATTGCTTGAAAATGCTGATAAAATGATTAAGGCTGCAGAAAATAGTGCACAGAAAGATGTCGCAATATATGCAAGCAGGTTTTTAAATGCACATAGTAAAACAGTAGACGGTTATAATATAATTTCAGCTAAAAAATAATTGTAAAAAACAGATAAGGATAAAATATGAAAATAATAATATCACCAAGTAAAACAAAAAAGATAGGAGTTTTGGATGGAGTTGACAGCTTTGAAACTCCTATTTTTTCTAAAATAACTGATAAAATAGTAAAAGAAGTGGCGAGTTGGTCAGTGGAAGATATTGAAACTAAATTCAAACTAAAAAGCGAACAAGCAAAAAAATTATCGGACTTCTATAAAAATTTTAAAAAAGAAAAATTTGGTCATTCTATTTCTACATATACAGGAGTTGCATATAAAGAAATACATGCAGATGAACTAAATAGGGAAGAGCAGGAGTTTATGGAGAAAAATTTAAGAATATTCTCAGCATTATATGGTGTTCTTACTCCATTTACTGAATTAAAGGAATATAGGCTTGATATGGTAAATTCAATATTTTCTGATAAATCACTTTATGAAATATGGAAAAAGGAAATAAACGATTATTTTAAAAATGAGGATTTTATAATAAACTTGGCATCAAAAGAGTATTCTAAAATACTTTCAACTGATAATATTTATAATTTTGAATTTTATGATGAAAAAGACGGTAAATTAAAACAGATAAGCACTAATTCAAAGAAAATGCGTGGATTTACTGTAAATTATATTATAAAAAACAGAATAACAGATGTTACTCTGTTAAAGAATATATCTTTGAATGGATATAAGTATAATGAAGAGATGTCGGATGAAAAAAAATATGTATATGTTAAGTAAAAAACTATATTTCTACATTTATTAGAATGTTACTCATATAAAATAGTTATTCATAAAGAATAAATCAAAATTTGCCTAAAGGTTGCAGATTTTTTCTGAATTCATTTCCTATTTTAAATTGTAAAATTTTAAATAACTCGAAATATAGTTTTTACGCAATTTAGAATTCTATTTCTTTTCAATTTTCCCTTCTTCACTTACAGAAAGACCATTTCCTTCCGGGAAATCACTTTTATTAAGGGAAATTATCTCTTTAATTACGGCTTTATTTTCATCAACAAAAGGACCAAATGTTCCTTTAGTCTGTTTAACTGGTATAATTTCTCCTTCAATGAAATTTCCTTTAGAATCAACGGTTATTTTAAAAATTGGGGCAATACCACTTTTACCTTTCAAATTAAATTTTCCATATGTGGCAAAATTTCCGGCACTGTAGGAAATAAATTTATTTTTGTATAATTCAATTCCACGAGTGACATGGGGACCTTGGCCAAAAATTATATCAGCTCCGGCATCTACAGCCATTCTTGCAAATTTAAATACATTTCCTCTATTTTCTCCAAAGAACATTTCAGTTTGCCTGGTAATGTGTTCTTTTCCATTTCCTTCAGCTCCTCCATGAAACATGACTACAACAATGTTAACTTTGTTTTTAAGAGATTTTATTAGCTCAGTTGCATGTTTATAGTCATGAAGACTTACAGTTTTAGATTGTGGAGCAAAAGAGACAAAACCGTATTTTAAACCATCTTTTTCAAGTGTAGCTGTTTCAACAGTTTCTTTGATTCCAGAATATTTTATACCCAATTCATCAAGGTTTTTCATTGTTTTGTTAATTCCTTCATTGCCAAAGTCATTGGAATGATTATTTGCAATGCTTAAATAGTCAAATCCTGCGTCCTTAAGGTATTTACCATATTTTGAAGGAGTTCTGAAAACATAACATACAGAAATGTCTGAACAGCTTTTTGGGATTCCTCCTTCATCAAAAAGAGTTCCTTCAAGATTTCCAACAGTAAGGTCAGCATTCTGTAGTATTTTTTCTGTATCTGTCAATATATTGTAATCATTTTTTGGGAGAAGAGTTTTGGAAGGATAGTTACTTCCAAGCATAATATCCCCAACCGCTATAACAGTAATTTTTTTATCTTCTAATTTTTCAGTTTCAGTAGAATTTGCAACAGTAGTTTCTGTATTTTCTTTTTTAGAATTTATGTCTGATTCAGCTTCTTTTTTTCCAAAATAAGTGTTATCGCAGGAAAAGAATGCTAATATCAGAACTATTAAAATAATAAACTTAAACTTTTTCATAAAGCTCCTTTATAATATAAATATAATCAAGCAATTTTACATCTTTTTAAATGAAAATGCAACATAAAATAGAGGTTTGAAGCAGAAAAATTTTGAAGTGAATAAAAATTATGCAATTAAGTTTTAATTCTAAATATTTAAAGACAAAATCTATAAATTGTGGTATAATTTAAATGTAAGAAAATGCACAAAAAATGAGTATGAGAACATATGATAAACTAAATTATTAATAGTAAAGGAAGGGAAAAATGAGTATTTTAGATGAACTAAATGAAGAACAAAGAAAAGCAGCTGAAAAAATCGACGGACCTGTATTAATACTGGCTGGAGCTGGAAGCGGAAAGACAAGAACAGTTACATATAGAATAGCTCATATGATAAAGGAAAAAGGAATTTCTCCGCTAAATATAATGGCCCTTACATTTACGAATAAGGCGGCTAAGGAAATGAAGGAAAGGGCAGAGGCATTAATAGGACCAGAGGCAAATGACCTTGTAGTATCAACATTCCATTCATTTTCAGTGAGACTTTTAAAAACATATTCTGATAGAATAGGGTACGGAAGAAATTTTAATATTTATGATGTGGATGATCAGAAATCAATTATTACCAAGATAAAAAAGGAACTGAATATAAAAAATGATGAAGTATCCCCTGCAAAAATTGCAAACAGAATCAGTAAACTTAAAGAACAGGGAATAGGAATAGAAGAACTTGAAGAACAAGTTGATACAAGAATCTATTCAAATAGAATTTTCAGGGATATTTACAAGAAATATGATGAAACATTGAAGGCTAATAATGCCATGGATTTTTCAGATCTCCTTCTTAATGCAAAAAGGCTTCTGGAAGATTCATATGTTCTTGAAAGAGTTCAGAATAGATATAAATATATAGTTGTAGATGAGTATCAGGATACAAATGATATCCAGTATGAAATAATAAGTAAAATTGCAGAAAAATATAAAAATATATGTGTTGTAGGAGATGAAGATCAGAGTATATATGCCTTCAGAGGTGCAAATATAAATAATATACTGAATTTTGAAAGAGATTATAAAAATGCCTTTGTAGCAAAATTGGAGCAAAATTACAGATCTACCAAAACGATTCTTGACACAGCAAATGAACTTATAAAAAACAATAAAAGTTCAAAAGGGAAAAAACTTTGGACTAATGGAGAAAAAGGTGAAAAAATAAAAGTTTTCAATGCTCCTACCGTTTATGATGAAGCAGAATTTATTGTGAATGAAATAAAAGCCAAGGCTAAAGATGGAAAACAGTATAAGGATATGACAATACTGTATAGAACAAACTCCCAGTCACGTGTACTGGAGGAAAAACTTTTAGCGGCAAAGGTTCCTTATAAAATTTATGGTGGAATGCAGTTCTTTCAGAGAAAAGAAATAAAGGATATACTTGCATATATGAATCTCCTAAATAATCCTAATGATAATCATAATTTTTATAGAATAATAAATGTTCCAAAAAGGGCAATAGGAGACAAAACACTTGAAAAAATAGCTCAACTTGCAAATGAAAAGGGAATTTCAATGCTGGAAGCAACAAAATATATTGATGAAATTCCAGGATTGAGGACAGCTGTCAAGGAAGCTATAAAAAGCTTTTATAAAATGATGCATGGGATATATGAAAAGCTTGATGAACTTTCAGTAAAAGAAGTATTTGATGAAGTACTTATACAGACAAAGTATATAGATTCAATAGAAGATAACAAGGAAGACAGGGTAAAAAATATTGAAGAACTGTTAAACAGTATAACAGAATCTGAAAAACAGAATCCCGGAATGTCTTTAAGTGAATATCTTGATATGGTTTCACTTACTTCTTCATCTGATTCCATTGAAGAGGATGAGAATTTTATAAAACTGATGACAATTCACAGTTCAAAAGGACTTGAATTTGATTATGTATTTATTGCCGGAATGGAAGACGGACTTTTCCCTTCATGTAATTTTGATACTTCTGAAGATGAAATTGAAGAAGAAAGAAGACTTTGTTATGTTGCTGTAACGAGGGCAAAAAAAGAACTTTATCTTTCCCATGTTTCAGAAAGAATGGTATGGGGACAAATGAACTATATGATAAGACCTTCAAGATTTATTGGCGAAATGAAACAGGGAAATCTTGATTATTTATCAGAAAAAAATGACAAGTTAAGTAAAAAAACAGGAACAACAATTCTCTTTAATCAGGAACCAAAAAGAAAAATAGAGAATTTTAATCCTTTTTCACTGAAATCGGTGAGAACTTCAGAACTGAAAAATAAAGAGAAATCTAAATACAAAGTTGGAGATGTTGTAAATCATATTAAGTTTGGAAAAGGAAAAATAAAAAAGGTAGATGAAAAAAGCCTGCTGATTGATTTTATGACAGGAGAGAAGAAAATAGCATTAATACTTGCGGAAAAACTTCTGAAGGGATAATTTTCAATATTTATGAAAGATAAATATTGAAATTGGATTCATTTCAGGAAATAAAAAGAAATGGAGGAAAGTCTATGAAGCGAAGAACAATAGAAAAAGAAGTTTCCCTATCCGGAATAGGTCTTCATAAAGGAGAAAATATAAACCTTACTTTAAAACCTAATGAAGATGACAGTGAAGTAGGAAGAGGAATAATTTTTAAAAGAGTAGACATTACAGATAAAGATAATATTATAAAAGTTGATTATAAAAATCTGTTTGATCTGGAAAGAGGAACAAATATAAAAAATGAAGCAGATGTAAAAGTACATACAATAGAGCATTTTATGTCTTCTCTTTCAGTTTCAGGAATTACTGATATTCTTGTAGAGATAAATGGAAATGAACTTCCAATACTTGACGGAAGCTCCATACAGTTTATGGAAAAGCTTAAAGAAGCTGGAATAAAAGAATTGGAAAGTGAAATAGAACCTGTGGTAATAACAGAACCGATAATATTTACTCAGGAAAAAGATGGGAAGCATGTTTTGGCTTTGCCTTATGACGGATTTAAAATATCATATACGATAGATTTTAACCATAGTTTCTTAAAATCACAGTATTTTGAAATAAATGTAAATCCTGAAGAATATATTGAAAAAATTTCAAGATGCAGAACATTTGCATTTGATTATGAAATAGATTTTTTGAAAAAAAACAATCTGGCTCTTGGAGGAAGCTTGGAAAATGCAATAGTTGTAGGAAAAGATGGTCCTTTAAATCCTGAAGGACTTAGATATCCGGATGAATTTGTAAGACATAAAATACTTGATATAATAGGAGATCTTTATGTTTTGGGAAGACCATTAAAGGCACATGTAATAGCCATAAAGGCAGGCCATTTTGTAAATGCAAAACTTACAGCACTTATTGCTGAAAAATATTTAAAATAATTTTATTTCAAATTTGTTTTTTATAATAACACTAGTTGTTTATTAATAATGATAAAAACTATGGAAAGTTGGGAAATAAAACGTTATTAAGTAAAAAGTTGTAATAAAAGATAACAAATAGGTTATTGACTTTTATAGGGGATAAAGTTTATAATACGATAATAACGATTTATATATAAAATTTTAGGAGGAAAAATAAGTATGGAACCAGTTATGACAATAGAAGATATAATGAAAATATTACCACACAGATACCCTTTTTTATTAGTGGATAGAGTAATAGAAAAAAATGGGACAGACTCTTTAGTCGCAATAAAAAATGTAACTATGAATGAAGAATTTTTTAATGGACATTTTCCAGGGAAACCTGTTATGCCAGGAGTTTTACAAGTAGAAGCTATGGCTCAGGCGGTAGGATTGCTTATGCTAGAACCAGGGAAAATACCTTTATTTATGTCGATAGATAATTGTAAATTTAGAAGAGGTGTTGTTCCAGGGGATCAGCTTAGAATAGAAGTTGAAAAAATAAAAGTAAAAAGAAATGTTATAGTTGCAAAAGGGAAATGTACCGTTGATGGTGCGGTTGCATGTGAAGCAGATTTAAAATTTGCAATACAGGAGTTATAATTAATACAATAAAATAATATAAAGAGGTATGACAATGAGTACAAATAACATTCACCCAACTGCAATAATAGCTGAAGAAGCTAAACTTGGAGAAAATATAACAGTAGGACCTTATTCGATAATAGGACCGGAAGTTGTAATAGGAAATGGAACTACTGTGGAATCTCACGTAGTAATAGAAGGGGAAACAATAATAGGAGAAAATAACTATATATTTTCTTTTGCATCTATAGGAAAAGTCCCTCAGGATTTAAAATTTAAAGGTGAAAAAACAAGGACAGTAATAGGAAATAACAATAAAATAAGAGAGTTTGTTACAATTCATAGGGGAACTGATGACAAATACGAAACTAGAATTGGTAATAACTGTCTAATAATGGCATATGTACATATAGCACATGACTGTATTATTGGTGATAACTGCGTTCTTGCAAATGCGGCAACTTTTGCAGGCCATGTTGAAGTTGAAGATTATGCTGTTGTTGGAGGACTTACTGCAGTTCACCAGTTTACAAGAGTGGGAAGACACGCAATGATAGGAGGATGTTCCGCAGTAACTCAGGATGTTGTTCCGTACATGCTTTCTGAAGGAAATAAGGCAAGAGCAGTATATATAAATATTGTTGGCCTTCAAAGAAGAGGTTTTTCTGAAGAACAGATAAAAACTTTAAGGGAAGTATATAAAATAATTTTCAAGAAAAAATTAAAGCTGGAAGAAGCATTACAGATACTTGAAAGAGATTACAGCCATTTTGATGAAGCAATGAAAGTTGTAGAATTTATAAGAAAAAGTAAAAGAGGTATAACGAGATAAATGGATAGAATTGGACTTATAGCAGGAAACGGTAAATTACCTGAAATGTTTATAGAACAATGTATTCGGCAGGATATAGAACCTGTTTCCGTCTATTTATTTGACAGTGTTGAAGAATCTGTCAAAAAACATGTTAATTCGGCAAAATATAGTATAGCACAACCGGGAAAGATAATTTCTTATTTTAAGAAAAATAACATTTCCCGTCTTGTTATGCTTGGAAAAGTTGAAAAGGATCTTATTTTTTCCAACTTAAAATTTGATTTTACTGCTACAAAAATACTATTTTCAGCCAGAAATAAAAAAGACAAGAATATATTAAAAGCAATAATTGATTATATTGAAGGTGAAGGAATAACAGTTTTACCTCAGAACTATCTGTTTGATGAATATATGGTGAAAAATGAAAACTACACAAAAAACAGTCCGTCAAAAAATGAGGAAAAAACAATCGAGATAGGCATAGAAGCGGCAAGAATGCTTACAGATATTGATGCAGGACAGACGGTTGTCGTAAAGGATGAATCAGTTGTTGCACTTGAAGGAATAGAAGGAACTGACAAAGCTATTTTACGTGGTGGGGAGCTTGCAGGAAAAAACTGTATTGTTGTAAAAACTGCCAGAAGAGAGCAGGATTACAGGATAGATATTCCAACAATAGGGCTGGAGACAGTAAAAAAAGTGGTGGAAATAAATGGAAGAGGTATAATTGCCGAAGCTGAGAAGATGCTTTTCATAGATCAGAAGGAAGTTGTAGAGTTTGCAAACAAAAACAAAATATTTATAAAAGGAATAAAAATAAACGATTAATAAAATTATGAGAAAATAAAGGAATATAAATGAAAAATAAAAAGAAAATATTTGTTTCATGCGGAGAAATGTCTGGAGACCTTCATTTATCATATATCATCGAAGAAATGAAAAAACAGGATCCAAATCTTGAATTTTATGGAGTAGTTGGAGATAATTCAATAAATGCAGGTGCAATAAAAATAAATCACATAAAGGACAATGACATTATGGGATTTGTGGAAGCTCTGAAAAAATATAAATATTTTAAACAGAAGGCAGAAGAATATCTGGATTATATTAGGGAAAATGATATTAAAACTGTTATTTTTGTGGACTTTGGAGGATTTAACCTAAGATTTTTTGAACTCATAAAGAAAAATCTTCCAGATGTAAGAACAATATACTATATACCGCCAAAAGTATGGGCATGGGGAAAAAAACGTATAAAGAAGCTTATGAAATTTGATGATGTGATTGTTATTTTTCCTTTTGAAAAGGAATATTTTGATAGCAAACAGAAAGAAACTGGAATGGATGTAAAGTATTTTGGAAATCCTCTAGTTGATAAATATGTATTTTCAGAAAAACTAGGAAATAAAATACTTCTTTTGCCAGGAAGTAGAAGGCAGGAAATTACAAAATTTTTTCCTGAAATTATAAAGCTGGTAAAATCAGAAGAAATGAAAAATGAAAAGTTTATAGTAAAATTTGCTGATAAGTCCCATTTGAAATATATAGAAGAAATTGATTTATCTAAAATTGAAAATTTGGAAATAAGTTTTGATTCAATTTCTGAATTACGTGACAGATGCAAATATGCAATAGCAACTTCAGGTACAGTAACATTTGAAGTTTCACTGACAGGACTGCCTGTAATAGTAGTTTATAAAACATCATCTATAAACGCCTTCATTGCAAGAAAAATATTGAAAATAAAGTATATTTCATTAACTAATTTAAATGCAAAGGAAGAGGTATTTTCAGAGCTGCTGCAGGAAGATTTTACAGTGGAAAAGTTGCTGGAAGAATGTAAAAAAATGGAAAAAAATAAGGAAAAAACGGTTGTAAGACTGGAAAAGGAAAGGGAAAAACTCGGAAATAGCGGGGTATTACCAAAAGTGGCAGAATATTTAATAAAGATAATAAATAAAAATTAAAGGAATAGATATGGATAAAAAGCACAATGAATTAAATGATGATTCGATTTTTAAGCTTTGTATAAAATATTTTATACCGACGTTTATCGGTTCGGTTGTAGTAGTGCTCTATAACATTGTAGACAGGTTTTTTGTTGGGAAAATAAGTGAAAAAGCTCTTGCAGGGGCGGGAGTAGCCTTTTATATAGTTATGATTTTTATAGCATTTGCAATGCTTGTAGGAGTAGGATCAGGAGCGGTGGTATCAATAAGGCTTGGTCAGAAAAAGGGTGAAGAAGCTGAAAAAATATTGGGGAACACTATAACAATATTTGCAATACTCGGTATAGTTCTTTATATACTGATGATGCTAAATCTTGACACTATTCTTCTTTATTCAGGAGCAAATGCAGAAACATTGCCTTATGCAAAAACCTACCTTGAGATAATAATGTATGCAATACTCCCATTATTTTTCTCTTATGGTCTTACAAATGTTTTAAATGCTGCAGGAACTCCAAGAGTTGCAATGTTTTCAATGATGGTCGGTGCAGTAACTAATATTATACTTGATTATGTTGCAGTAATGGTTTTACATATGGGAATTGAGGGTACAGCTTATGCCACTTTGATTGGGAATATTCTTTCTACAATTTTTGTAATGTATTTTATAATAGCAGGAAAGTTTCCAATTAAAATTAATCTTTTTGGATATAAGCTGGAGGAAACAAGTTCTTTGAGACTTAAATTAAAAAATATGAAATTATCGTATCCAATAGTAAAGGATATATTGTCAATCGGTATGTCTCCGTTTCTTTTACAGATGGCAAGTTCACTTGTGGGACTTGTAACAAATAAAATAGTTGAAACTAATGGAGGAACTTACGGAGTTGCTGTAATGACAATTATAAATTCCTATCTGCCGATAATGACAATGACTGTCTATTCAGTGGCACAGGCAATACAGCCTATAATTGGATTTAACTATGGAGCGGAAAATTACGGGAGAGTGAAAAAAGCCCTTCTTATAGCAGTTGCTATGGGACTTTTTTCAGCTACCATATTCTGGGTTGTAGTAATGCTAATACCTAGGGAACTTATACTATTTTTCAATGAAAAAAGTACAGTGGAAGGTCTTTACGAAGGTATAAAAGCTTTAAGAATTTATTTTTCATTGGTAATTCCTGCCTCATTGGGAATAATAATACCAAACTACTATCAGTCTACAGGAAGACCAAGATATGCAGTAATACTGAATTTATTACGTCAAGTCGTAATATTTCTTCTTGTTATGGTAATCTTTTCAAGAATATGGAAATTGGATGGAGTATGGTATGCACAGCCATTTACAGATTTACTGTTTGCGATAGTGTTATTGATTTTCCTGTATATTGAATTGAGAAAATTAAAAAGGAAAGAAGAAGGTTCAAAAAAATAGATAAATAAAAGAATGGATGGTGTAAGTTTATGAATACAATTGTATTGATGGCATTTGCATATATTCTGGGAAGTATTCCAAATGCTCTTTGGATAGGAAAAGTTTTCAAAGGAATAGATGTAAGGGAACATGGTAGTAAAAATACAGGTTCTACAAATGCCGCAAGAGTTCTTGGAGCAAAATTGGGAATACTAACATTGATACTTGATATTTCCAAAGGAGCAATTCCGGTTGCACTGTCGTTTTTTATGAAGGCAGATTTACTTGGAAATATGACAGGAGTATCAAATTTAGATTCTATAATGATTGGAATATTTGCAATTATAGGCCACAGTTTTTCAGTTTTCATGAAATTTAAAGGAGGAAAAGCAGTTGCAACAACAGTAGGAGTCTTTACTGTTCTTGTGCCGAAAGCTCTGTTACTTGCAGCAGCGGTATTTTTTGTAATATTTGCACTGACAAGATATGTTTCGGTTTCTTCAATAATAGCCGCAACATCATTGCCAATATTTATTTTCTTCCTGTATGGAGATATTCCTTACACTATTTTTGGAGGAATAATTGCAGTATTGATAATTGTTAAACATAAAAGTAATATTCAACGTTTATTAAATGGTACAGAATCAAAATTTACAATAAATAAAAAATAAGGGCAGGTGTATTTAATGAAAAACGTGTTAGTAATAGGCGGAGGAAGCTGGGGAAGTTGTCTGGCTAAATTGCTGGTGGAAAATGGCAGTAATGTCTATCTGTGGGAACATAACGAAAAAAATAGGGAAATAATGAAAACAGAAAGAAAAAATCCTATTTTTTCATTTGAATTTAAACTACCGGATGAGCTAAAAATAGTAGATAATTATTGTGAAATTCTTTCTGATGAAGAAAAATATGGCAGAATTGATGTCATTTTATTAGCTACACCTACACAATTTTTACGGACAGTTTTAAAAAGGTTGAAAAATTGTCTGATTTATAATATAATATTAGTTAATGTCGCGAAAGGAATTGAAATTTCAAGTAAAAAAAGAATTTCTGAAGTAGTGGCAGAAGAACTCGGAGATAAAGAATACAGTTATGTTCTGCTTGCCGGACCAACTCACGCTGAAGAAGTGGCAATGAAACTTCCGTCAGCTATTTTGGCAGTGTCCAAAAATGAAGAGGCGGCAATACAGGTTCAGAAAATGTTCAGTAATCATTATTTCAGAGTTTATACCGGAACAGATCTTACTGGAGCAGAACTGGGCGGAGCGTTAAAAAACTGTTTGGCAATTGCTGCAGGAATATCTGACGGATTAGGTTTTGGAGATAACTCTAAGGCTGCTTTGATTACAAGAGGAATAAACGAAATATTTGAAATAAGTAAGTATTATGATGTAAATCCAAAAACTTTTATGGGACTTTCGGGTCTTGGTGATATAATCGTAACATGTACAAGTAACCACAGTAGAAACAGATATGTAGGAGAAAAACTTGGAAAAGGTGAAAAAATAGAAGATATAACTGCAAATATGAACATGGTTTCTGAAGGTGCAGAAACTATAAAGGCTCTATATGCAATTATAAAGGAACAGAATATAAATGCACCTATTTTTTCTGCTTTATATGAAGTGATTTATAAAGGAAAACCTGTAAATGAATTAGTTTCATTATTCATGAGTAGAAACCTCAAATCAGAATTTGTTTAAAATTACTGCGATGAAATATTGTGATGATTAGCATAAGAATAAGTATATTAAACTAACAAGATAATAACAACGGAGCTGATATATGGAAGAGAATAATTTAAATTTGATTTCTCTCTATTTGAGTGATATTCAGAAATTTCATTTGCTGACAAAAGAAGAGGAATATGAACTTTTAAAGAAAATTAGAGAAGAAAATGATGAGCAGGCGAGACAGTTATTAATTTTATCAAATTTAAGGCTGGTTATAAGTACTGCAAAAAAGTCGCTTGGTAACGGTCTTCCGCTAATTGACCTGATTAGTGAGGGAAATATAGGATTAATAAAGGCAATAAATAAATTTGACTACACTAAGGGACATAGATTTAGTACATACGCAGTATGGTGGATTAAACAGTCTATAAAGAAAGCGATAATTAATACAGGAAGAGATATAAGAATACCTTCCTATAAATACGAACAGCTTGCCAAAGTAAATAAAGTAATTACAGATTATGTAGCACAGCATGGGGAATCCCCGTCAACTTCATACATTGCAAAGGAAGTGGAATTGAAGGAAAGTAAGGTAATACTTCTTTTAAATGAATTTCAGGATGTGATATCCCTAAATGAAACAATAGGAGATAATATTTATCTGGAAGATATCATTGGAAAAAATGATGATGTTGAAGAAAAAATTATTAAGGAAGATCAGTTGTCAGAAATGAGAGATCTGCTTGACAATACCCTCACAGAAAGGGAAAAGGAGATACTTGAACTGAGATATGGCCTTTACAATAATAAAATACATACTTTGAAAGAAATAGGTTCTATTTTAAATATTACAAGGGAAAGAGTAAGACAAATAGAGAAAAAAGCAATTATAAAATTGAAAAATCATTTTAAAGAATATAAAGAAATGTTGTAGAAAAATAAAACTAAAAGGGAGGAGATTATGCATGCTTAATGTTAAAGTTGACAGAAAAGAAATTTTAAAAGCTATTCAGATAGTTGAAAATTCAGTAACAGAAAATAAAATAAGAGAAGTACTTTCAGGGATTTATATAGAAGCTAAAGAAAATTGTATAATATTGAAGGGAACAGATCTTGAATTATCAATTAATACTGAAATATCCGGTGAGATAAATTCTGAAGGAAAAATAGTAATAAAACATAAGCTGATTGAAGAATTTTTAAAACAGATAACTGATGAAAAAATAGAATTAATTGAAGAACAAGGAAAGCTTATAATAAGAACAGACAGTACAAATACTGAATTTTCCCTTTATGATGCGGAAAATTATCCTACACCTTCAAGATTTGAAATGGGAGTAGAATATACTTTTGAAAAAAGTAAACTTCTTGCAAATATAGAAAATGTAAAAATTTCAGCTTCAACAGATGCAGAAAATCTTGCTGTAAACTGTATAAGACTTGAAATAGAGGATAATAAGCTTAAGCTTGTTTCTTCAGATACTTACAGACTTACTTACATTGAAGAGGAACTGGAAGAAAATCAGAAGAATAAGGAAGGATTAAGTGTAAGTATTCCTTTAAAAACAATCGAAGGATTAATAAAAATAATGAAACTTATAGATGAAGAAACTATAAGCTTTAAATCTGATGGAACAAGAGTATTTTTTAAATTTTCAAATGTAGAAATTTTAACAAGAGTAATAGAATTACAGTTTCCTGACTATAAATCAATATTGAAAAGTGCCCAGCATGATAAGAAAATTCTTTTAAATACAAAAGATTTTCTGTCAGTATTGAAAAGAACATTAATATTCGTTAGAGATAATAAGGATTCAAAAAATGGTGGTATTTTCAGTTTTGAAAATAATAAGCTCATACTTACAGGTATAAGTGAAAATGCTAAGATAAAAGAAGAGCTTGCAACGATACAGGAAGGAGAAGATTTAAAAATTTCCTTAAATGTTAAATTCCTGGTAGATTATATTTCAATTATTGGTGGTAAAGTGACAGAACTGAAATTACTGAATTCAAAGAGTTCAGTAGTGGTAAAGGATGAAGCTGATGATAAGTCTGTGTATTTCACTATGCCATTAGCATTGAGAGAGTAACTAATTATGAATAAATATAATATTTCGTTATTGGATAATGAGATATCAAAGAAAAAGAGAGGGGACTCCTCTCTTTTTTAGGTAAAAAATACTCTTATGGACTAAAATAATAAAAAAAGGGGCTGTTTCATAAATTTTAAACACAGCCCCTAATAAATATTAATATGTTATTCCACCTTTAAATTTACCTTCATATTCAATAGGTTCTGTTCCAGCTTTAAATAAAGCAGTTCTCTTATCTACACCGTCTGTATCCAGAAGACCTATTTTTAAATCAATTTCTTTTAAAGTTAAATCTTTTCTCTTAATATAATCATCAATAAACTCAAAGAAACCGACATTGTAGTTTTCAATATTTACTACTGACTGCATGTAGTTTTTCCATATAGGACCTGCTGCGGCTCCCCCTGTCATTCCACCGCCCATGGATTTGTTGTCATCATTTCCTACATAAACTACTGTAGCAAGGGTAGGAGTATAGCCTGTAAACCATGCAGAAACATAATCACTGGTAGTTCCTGTTTTTCCAGCCATTGGAATAAGTTTTCCGTTTTTAAATACTTTTGCACTTTGTCCTGTACCGTAATTAACAGCATTTTGAAGCATGTACGTAAGTATTGCTACATCTTCAGGCTCAAATATTTTCTTTTTCTGAGGTTTTGCTTCGTAAATAATTTCTCCATATTTATTTTCAATTTTATATATATATTGAGGAGTTACCTGGAAACCACCATTTGCAAGGGCTGCATAAAATAAAGCCATGTCAATTGGTTTTGTTGTTATGGAACCTAGTGCAAGGGTTAAATCTTTAGGGAAATCTCCGCCTACAACTCCTGAATCACGCCATATTTTTTCAACTGCATCAACACCTACAAATTGAAGAAGTTTCACAGGAATTACGTTATTTGAAATTTCCAGTGCTTTAGCAAGAGTCATACTATCCCTGAATTTTCCATCATAGTTTCTTGGAGACCATCCTGGAGTAGTAAGTGGTGAATCTTCCATTACGTTACCCATATTCATATTTTTTTGGAGGGCAGCAAGATAAACTAACGGTTTAAATGATGAACCAGGCTGTCTTATAGCACTTAAAGCCCTGTTAAATTCACCTTTTTTATAGTTTTTACCTCCAACCATAGCTTTTACGAAACCATTACTTGGATCTATTGAAAATAAAGCACCATTTAATTTTTCTCTTCTTCTCATGTTATAGTTACTGTTAAAAGCCTTATAAGCGGCATTCTGCATATTCAAATCAACTGTGGCATATATTTTGTATCCGTCAAATATAAACTTCTGATCATCATCTGCGATATTAAGAATCTTTTTTACTTCGCTCAAGACTATAGTAGTAAATTCAGGAGCTATATTTGAAGTAGAAATTTGTTCCTCTTCATTTTTATTTTTAATATTTCCGTTTACAAACTGAATTTTTTCAGCTTTAGCTTCTTCATACTGCTGTTCTGTAATAAATCCAAAATTTCTCATTTGTAAAAGTACAAGCTGTTCCCTTTCAACAGCATTTTCTATTTTTGAATACTTTGTAGGTGACTTTGGTAAACTCGCCAGTACAGCAGCTTGTGCTATTGTAAGGTCTTTAGGTTCCCTATTAAAGTATCTTATTGAGGCATTTTTAATTCCGTATGCTCCCTGACCAAAATAGATTGTATTCAGATAATTTTCCAAAATTTCATCTTTTGTATATTTTCTTTCAATTTCAATTGCCAGAATAGCTTCCTTTGCTTTTCTTATCCATGTACGTTCAGGAGTCAGAAAGGCATTTTTAGCAAGCTGCTGGGTAAGAGTACTTCCACCTTCACGACGACGTCCTGTAAGTGTAAGGAACATTGCTCTTCCTGTACGCACAAAGTCAAATCCATGGTGTGTTCTAAATTTTCTGTCTTCTATTGCCAGAAAAGCATCCTGAACATGTCTTGGAATATCGTTTATACTAATAGGAGAACGATTTTCAACAATTATCGTATCCAGCTGGTTTCCATTTATATCATATATAACCGAAGGTGAAATAGGACTGTAACTTTCAATAAGTTCTGTAGGAGTTTCCTTTCTGATACTGTAAATCATATATGAAACAACTCCTGCACCAACTATTATGAGAAATACAAAAAGTTTAATGAAAAAGGAAAGAATACTTCTTCTCTTTTTTCTCTTTTTTACAAAAACTTTTTTCTCCTGTATATTAGTGTTTTTATTGTTTTTCATTTATACTGCTCATCTCCTTTTTTGCTTTTAACTGCCCGCAAGCCGCCGCAATATCCTGACCTTTTGTTTCACGCAGTGTAACATTAATATTTTTTTCCTTAAGCAAATTATAAAACTCTTTCTGTTTCTTTTTTGGTGGAGTCTTATAAATTTTTCCTGCTACAGGATTGTAAGGAATAAGATTTACAAGGCAGGAAAAAGAACGTAAGAAATTTATCAGTTCAAAGGCATCTTTTGTTTCACAGTTCATATCGTCAATAAGAATATACTCAAATGTAATCCTATTTTTTGATTTTTTCTGATATTCAAGAAGAGTATCCTTGAGTTCTTTTATATTCCATTTTTTATTTATAGGCATAATTTCCGTTCTGACATCATCTCTTACAGAGTGGAGGGAAATTGCCAGATTAATTTGAGGTTCATCATTTGTAAATCTTTTAATTCCTGGTACTATTCCACTTGTGGAAATAGTAAAGTTTCTCTTGGAAAAATTTTGTCCTTTTTCAGAATTTAGTATGTTAATTGCTCCAATAACGTTATCGTAATTCAGAAAAGGTTCTCCCATCCCCATGAATACAACATTTCCAAGTTTTTCTCCTCTTTTAGACAAATAACTTTGCACATAGTAGAACTGTAAAAGAATTTCTGAAATATCGAGATTTCTTTCATAGTTCATAGTTGCAGTAGCACAGAAATCACATCCAAGAAGACATCCTATCTGTGAAGAAACACAAAGTGTATGCCTATTTTTATGGGAAATAAGAACACTTTCTATAAGCCTTTTATCCCTTAATTCAAAAAGAAATTTTTCTGTATTTTTATCATCAGAAATCTGATGAGTACGATATTCCAGTTTAGGCAAATAAAATCGTTTCTTCAATATTTCCCTGTCATTTTTTGAAATATTGGTAAAGCTATCAAAATCAAACACGAGTTTGTTATGAAGCCAGTCAAAAACCTGTACCGCATTAAACTTTTTCAAGCCTGTAATAACAAAAACCTCCTGCAATTTTTCAAGATTTAAACTTAATATATCAATTTTATCATTTGTAATATTATTTGACATTTTTCATGATTATACCTAAATATCAGGTATAATTAAAAACCTCCTTATTAGATTTGTTACTCTTATATAATAGCATATTTTGAGAAAATAATACAGATATAAAATTTCAAATATACAGATTAGAAAAGATGTAGTATAATACTAAAAATAACTGAATTAAAATAGAGGTGAAAGTGTGAATTTATTTGATACATTGAAGAACAATGAAGATGAAAAAATTTTAGAGGATAAAAAATTATTTGATACTGAAAATAAAGAAACAGTAAATAAATCAGAAAACAATGAAGATATATATGAAAAATATCGTAAACTGAGAAATGAAATTGAGAAACACAATAAAGCCTATTATGATGAAGACTCTCCGCTTATTTCTGATGTGGAATATGATAAATTAATCAGGAATCTGAGAGATCTTGAAGAGGGAAATCCTGAACTTAAGGAAATGTATAATAGGGAAAATACTTCAGGAGATGCTGTAACTCCTACAGAAAAAATAGGAGGAACTGTAAGTGAAAAGTTTTCAAAAGTAACTCATAGGGTTCCAATGCTGAGTTTATCAAACACATATAATATTTCAGAAATAGAAGATTTTGATCAGAGGGCAAGAAAGATAATAGGGCTGGATAAAAAGCTGGAATATATACTTGAATTAAAACTGGATGGACTGAGTATAAGCCTGATATATGAAAAGGGTGTATTGAAACAGGGAATTACAAGGGGAGACGGCCAAGTAGGAGAAGATGTTACTGAAAATATAAGGGAAATAAAATCAATTCCAAAAAGACTGAAACAACCTGTAAATATAGAAGTAAGGGGAGAGGTTGTGCTTCCTATTTCGAATTTCAATAAAGTCAATCAGGAAAGGGAAGAAGCTGGGGAAGATGTATTTGCCAATCCTAGAAATGCCGCAGCTGGTACAATAAGACAGCTTGATAGCAGTATTGTGAAAGAAAGGGGACTAGACTGTTATTTATATTATCTTGTAAGTCCTGAAAACTTTGGAGTGAAAACTCATGAGGAAAGTATAGAATATATAGAAAGTCTTGGATTTAAAACAACTAAAATATTTGAAAAATACAGTGATTTTAAAAAGCTGGAACTGGCAATAGATAAATGGCATACAGAAAGGGAAAAACTTGATTACGAAACAGACGGACTCGTAATAAAGGTAAATGATTTTTCCTATTATAATGAGCTGGGATACACAACAAAAAGTCCTAGATGGGCTATTGCATATAAATTTCCGGCAGAACAGGTAAAAACAAAACTTTATGATATAACTTTGCAGGTGGGAAGAACAGGGGTAATAACTCCGGTTGCAGAGCTTGAAGCTGTAAATCTTTCAGGATCAGTGGTTAAACGTGCAAGTCTTCATAATTTTGATGAAATAAGAAGAAAAGATATAAAAATAGGAGATAATGTAATAATAGAAAAAGCTGCAGAAATAATTCCGCAGGTTGTAAATGTGGTTTTTGATGACAGAAATGGAACTGAAAGGGATATTGAAATTCCGGTAGAATGTCCTGTATGTGGGACAAAACTTATAAAAGAGGAAGGACAGGTTGCACTAAAATGTCCAAATTCTACTTGTCCTGAAAAAGTAAAAAGGGAAATAGAATATTTCGTTTCAAGGGATGCCATGAATATAACAGGACTTGGAGAAAAAATAGTCGAAAAGTTCATTGAACTGAAAAAAATAGAAACTATTGTAGATATTTATTCCCTAAAAAATTATAAAGAAGAGCTTGAAGGTCTTGAAAAAATGGGTAAAAAAAGTGTAGAAAATTTATTGAACAGTATCGAAGAAAGTAAAGATAGAGAGTATAATAAAGTTTTGTATGCTTTGGGAATACCTTTTGTTGGAAAATTTAATGCAAATCTTCTAACAAAAAACTTTAGAAGTATTGATATTTTGAAGGAAAAATCTGTTGAGGAATTAACACAAATTAAAGGAATAGGAGAAAAAGCATCTATTGCAGTACATGAATATCTAAAAAATGAAAATAACTGGAAAAAAATATTGAAATTAAAGGAAATAGGTCTAAAATTTGAATATGATTCAGCTGAAGAAAAAGAAATTGAAGATAATCCTATAAAAGGTAAAAATTTCCTTGCAACTGGTAAACTGGAGAAATATAAAAGGGAAGAAATAAAAGATATTATCCTGGCAAAAGGTGGAAATTATCTTTCCGGTGTATCAAAAAATCTTGATTTTCTTATTGCAGGTGAAAAGGCAGGAAGTAAATTGGAAAAAGCTGAAAAACTTGGAGTAAGAGTTTTAAGTGAAGTAGAGTTTGAAAAAGAATTTTTATAAAAATAAAATAATAAAAAATATATTAAAACGAATGTGATAAATAAAAATAAGAATATGCTAAAAGAGTTGTAGATACAAGGTCAAATTAAAATAATCCAGTTGACAAATGACATTACTGGGGGTATAATTAAAAGTAGTGAAAACTAGTAAATTTATAAATTTGTTAATTTGAATGTGACATAGAAAAATTTTCGTTTTGTGAAAAACTTATATGTTTGAGAAATTTTATTTTAAAAGTATTAATTTATTCTATCTGGCTGTCTACTTAAAAAATACTGTGTTTAAAGTTTTTAATTCTGTTATGAGTTAATCAAAAGAAAATCTATTTCACTTCATTTGAGGTAGGAATTGCATTATACCACAAAATAAAAAAAATATGATTAAAAATAACTTGTTTTTTACTCCAGTATATGTTTTAATTATATGTATAGTAAATTAATCAGGAGGAAATTAATGCACGGAAATCCAAATTTAGATGAAAGAAAAAAGAAAATAACGGAAAAAATGTCTAAAATTAAACATAGAATTGCGGTAATGAGTGGAAAAGGTGGAGTAGGAAAATCTACAGTTTCAGTTAATCTTGCATATGGATTATCATTGAGGGGATATAAAGTAGGAATACTTGATGCAGACCTTCATGGACCAAATGTGCCACTGATGCTGGGGAGAGAAGGGATAAAACTTCCTTCAATATCAATGCCTTTACCAGTTACAGATAATCTGGCAATATCTTCATTAAGCTTTTTTATTCCAGATAATGATCCGATAATTTGGAGAGGACCTCAGAAAATGGGTGCTATCTCTGAAATGCTGGAAGGAATTGAATGGGGAGAAATAGACTTTTTAGTTGTAGATTTGCCACCAGGGACAGGAGATGAAACTTTAAGTATTGCACAAAATATAGGACCTGATGCAAAAGCTGTAGTCGTTACTACACCTCAGGATGTTTCACTTCTGGATTCAAGACGTACAGTGAAATTTGCGAGACTGCTAAATCTAAAATTATTAGGTATAGTGGAAAATATGAGTGGATTTGTATGTCCTGATTGTGGAAAGGAAGTGAATATCTTCAAAAAGGGTGGTGCCGAAAAAATGGCTGAAGAAACAAAATCCAATTTCCTAGGTTCTATTCCAATGGATGTAAGTATTGTTGAAGCTGGAGATACAGGAATACCTTATGTCGGAACAGATTCTATGGCTGCCAGAAAAATGAATTCAATTATAACAAATTTATTAGAACAGTTATAGAGTGTAGAAATAACTTATGGGTAAAAGATATTTAGGCTGAAATATATTTCAAAATTTTGGAGAAAGGAACAGAAATGAAAATATTAATTTATAATGAGAATGAAAAGTCAAGATTAGTGGTGGGACAACTATTAAAAGAATTAAGTTTTAGTGTAATATTGGCTGACTCAGAAGAAAAATTATTTGAAGAACTAAAGACAGAATCTATTGATTTAGTTATGCTTGATGTAAATTCTTTTGATAATTTTACTGATGTAATCAGTGATGTGTTAAAGTATAAAAAAGATAGTTATGTGTTACTGTCTATTCAGAATGACGACAGATATTCTAAGACAGAAGCACTGTTAAAGGGAATAGATGATTATATTTACAATGACTTCAGACTTGAAGAGCTTTCAGCAAAAATAAAAGCTATTGTAAGAGTATTAACTAAAAAATTAAACAATGATAATTCAGAGCTGTTATCAGCATATGACTTAACATTAAATCCTATTAACAGGGAAGTAAAAAGAGCAGGAAAAGAAATTGAACTGACAAATAAGGAGTTTTTATTACTGGAATATTTCTTAAGAAATAAAAACAGAGTACTTACAAGAACAATGATTTCTGAAAAAATATGGGACATTGACTTTATAACTGAAAGCAATATAGTAGATGTTTACATAAACTTCCTTAGAGCAAAAATAGACAAAGGATACGATCAGAAAATCATAAAAACAGTAAGAAGTGTGGGATACATTGTAAAAGAATAAAGTTGAGATAGAAAAAATCAGGAGCAAAATTATTTTGCTCTTGATTTTATATAATTTGTATGTTAAAATAATGATATCAATAAAATATTAAAATATATAGGAGTGATAATTATGTTCGAACAAGTAAAATTACCTTACGCATTTGATGCATTAGAACCAAACATAGACACAAAAACAATGGAAATCCACTATGGAAAGCACCATGCAGCATACACAAATAATTTAAATGATGCATTAAAAAACAATGCACCTGAATTTTTAGAAAAACCAATTGAAGAAATTCTTTCAAATTTAGATGCATTACCTGAAGCAATAAGAGGTGCAGTAAGAAACAATGGTGGAGGATTCTATAACCATAACCTTTACTTCACAGTAATGGGACCAAATGCCGGTGGAGAACCAACAGGAGAATTAGCTGAAAAAATTAATGAAAAATTTGGAAGTTTTGAAGAATTTAAAGCAGAATTTTCAAAAGCAGCGGCAACAAGATTTGGATCAGGATGGGCTTGGCTAGTTGTTAATAAAAAAGGAGAATTAAAAGTTACTTCAACTGCTAACCAGGATAATCCTTTAATGCCAGGAGCTACTTGCTGCCCATGTTCAGAAGGTACACCTATTTTAGGGATAGATGTATGGGAACACGCTTATTATTTAAATTACCAGAACAGAAGACCAGATTACATAACAGCTTTCTTTAATGTAATTAACTGGGATGCTGTTGCTGAAAGATATTCAAAAGCAAAATAGTTTAATTTTTAAAATGATTTGAGAAAGAGCTACCTCAAAATTAGAAAATATGAAAGAGGCTGCCTCAAAATAGTAAAAACATAAATATAATATATAAAACTACATTTTTTTATTTACTAAAATATAGTTTCACATTTATTTTTAAGTTTTCTTTTTGAGACACTCTTTTACATTAGTTTTTTAGGTAGTTCTTTTTGTTATTTTAAAAAATATTTTATATAAAGAAAAATTATAAATTTTGTGAAAAAAAATTGCTAATTATTAGTTTTTTTGCTATAATTAATAATAATAATAAAGTGTAGGAGGAAGTCGAGATGAGAATAGTGGTTTTTGATGCAAAACCATATGATATCGAATTTTTTGAAAAATGGAATGAAAAATATGGGGCAAAAATAACATATTTTAAAGAAAAACTTACTTTAAATAATGTTATGTTAACAAAATATCATGATGTAGTTTGTACATTTGTAAATGATGATTTGAATGAGAAAGTTATAAACATTCTTTCAAAAAATGGGGTAAGAGCAATAGCAATAAGAGCAGCAGGATATAACAATGTGGATATTAGGGCGGCATATCATAGCAGAGTTAGGGTACTTAGAGTACCTGCATATTCTCCATATTCAGTTGCTGAACACTCTCTTGCATTACTAATGGGTGTAAATAGAAAAATTCATAAGGCATATAACAGAACTAGGGAGGGAAACTTCAGCTTAGTAGGCCTTACAGGAGTAGTATTAAATGGAAAAACTGCAGGAATAGTTGGAACAGGAAAGATAGCAAGAATATTTATAAAGGCTTTAAATGGTCTAGGAATGAATGTTATAGCTTATGATAAATTCCCAAATGAACAGGCTGCTAAAGAAGAGAATTTTAAATATGTTTCGCTAGAAGAACTGTATGAACAATCTGATGTTATTTCATTGCACTGTCCTTTATTCCCTGATACAAAACATATGATAAATTCAGAAACTATATCAAAAATGAAGGATGGAGTTATAATCATAAATACTGGAAGAGGTGGACTGATAGATACAGAAGCACTGATTGGTGGACTGAAAAGCAGAAAAATTGGTGGAGCAGGTCTGGATGTTTATGAAAATGAAAGACAATATTTCTTTGAAGATGAATCTGGAAAAGTTCTGGAAGATGATGTGCTGGCAAGATTACTTACATTTAACAATGTAATTGTTACTTCACATCAGGCATTCCTAACGGAGGAAGCATTAAACAACATCGTTGAAACTACACTGAACAATATATTGACATTTGCAAAAAAAGAAGATTTAGTAAACGAAGTATGGTATGATACCGAAACTAAGAAAATAGTAGAGGGATTAAGACCAAAAAAATAATAATTTAGGAAATAAATTTATAATGAAAAAATTATATCTTCGGGTATAATTTTTTTATAGGAAAAGAGATGAATATGGATATATTTGAAATCAAGAAGAAAAATGAACAGAACAATGCTGAAATTGAGGAAATTAGGAGGCATCTTTGACTTAGATTTTCTAAAGAAGAAAATTTCAGATTTAGAGAAAAAAACTTTTGATCAGAATTTTTGGAATAATGACAGGAGTAAGGATATTTTAAAGGAACTGAATAGCAGAAAAAAGATTCTGGAAGAATATGAGAAAATAAATTCCATGAATGAAGATATTGTTATGCTTATTGAGTTTATTGAAATGGGAGATACTTCCTACACTAATGAATTAGAAGAAAAAATAGTAGAAGCTGAAAATGAAATACAAGATTTTAAAATTAAATTGTTACTTGATGAAAAATATGATATGAATGATGTGATTCTTACAATAAACTCAGGAGCTGGAGGAACTGAAGCATGTGACTGGGCAGAAATGCTTTACAGAATGTATGACAGATGGTCATATCATAATGGCTTTAAAGTTGAAATTTTAGACAGTACATCAGGAGAAGAAACAGGAATTAAGAGTATAACTTTAAATATAAAGGGAAACTATGCTTATGGGTACTTAAAAGGGGAAAAGGGAGTACATAGGCTTGTACGTATATCGCCTTTTGATTCAAATGGAAAAAGGCATACATCTTTTGCCGCTGTAAATGTTGTACCTGAAATTGACGATGATGTTTCAATTGAAATTAAGACAGAAGACTTGAAAATTGATACATACAGGGCAAGTGGAGCTGGAGGACAGCATATAAATACTACTGATTCTGCCGTTAGGATTACACATATTCCTACAAATACAGTAGTTACATGTCAGAAGGAAAGATCCCAGATAAAAAATAGGGAAACTGCCATGAAAATACTTAAATCAAAATTATTTGAAATGGAACTTGAAAAAAGGGAAAAGGAAATGGAAGATTTAAAAGGAACTGACAGTAAGATTGAATGGGGAAGCCAGATAAGATCTTATGTGTTTCATCCGTATAAAATGGTAAAGGATCATAGAACTAAGGCAGAAGAAGGAAATGTAGATAAAGTAATGGACGGAGATATAAATAACTTTATAAACGAATATTTGAAATTTTATAAGGGATAACAGTCATATTTTTGGTTTAGAATATATAAAATATATGTAAAAAATCATGAAAAATATTAAAGACAGTTGCGAGATTGTAAAAAGTGTTATATAATATATAAATAAAAGTAATAAATGAATGGAGAAGAAAGAAATTATGTCTGAAAAAAGAGTTAGAGTTAGAATAGCACCTTCACCTACAGGAGATCCTCACGTAGGGACTGCCTATATAGGGCTATTTAACTATGTATTTGCAAAACACAATAATGGAGATTTCCTGTTAAGAATAGAAGATACTGACAGGACAAGATTTTCTGAAACTTCGGAACAGCAGATATTTGATATGATGAGATGGCTGGGAATTAATTATGATGAAGGTCCGGATATAGGAGGAGACAAAGGTCCATACAGACAGTCTGAAAGATTTTCAATATATAAGGAATATGCTGAAAAATTAGTAGAAAAAGGAGAAGCATATTATTGTTTCTGTACTCCTGAAAGATTACAGAAATTAAGGGAAAGACAGGTTGCAATGAAACAGGCACCTGGATATGACGGTCATTGTAGAAATCTTTCAAAAGAAGAAGTTGAAGCTAAACTGGCTGCAGGAGAACCTTATGTAATAAGACTTAAAATGCCATATGAAGGGGAAACTATAGTTCACGATGAATTAAGAGGAGATATAGTATTTGAAAACAGTAAGATTGATGATCAGGTTCTGTTAAAATCAGATGGATTCCCTACATATCATTTGGCAAATATTGTAGATGACCATTTAATGGGAATAACACATGTAATAAGAGCAGAAGAATGGATAGCTTCTACACCTAAACACGTTCAGTTATATAGAGCATTTGGATGGGATGAACCAAAATGGTATCATATGCCATTGCTTAGAAATGCTGATAAAACAAAGATATCCAAAAGAAAAAATCCTGTGTCAATGAATTATTACGTTGAAGAAGGATACCTGAAGGAAGGATTGCTTAATTTCCTTGCACTTATGGGATGGAGTTTTGGTGGAGATAAGGAAATATTTACAATTGAAGAAATGGTAGAAAACTTCTCATTTGACAAGATTTCGCTTGGAGGCCCTGTATTTGACCTTGTTAAATTAGGATGGGTGAATAATCAGCATATGAGACTGAAAGATCTTGATGAGCTTACAAAACTTGCACTTCCTTATTTTGTGAAGGCAGGATATTACAAAGATGAAAATTTATCGGAAAAAGAATATGCAAAATTAAAAAGAATAGTTGAAATTTCAAGGGAAGGAGCACACACATTAAAAGAACTTCCTGAGATTGCTTCAATATACTTTGAAGATGAATTTGAATTGCCTGTTGTTGAAGAAGGAATGAATAAAAAAGAAAGAAAATCAGTAGAAAAACTTCGTTCTTCACTTGAAACAGAAATTGGTAAAAAATCAATAGAATTATTTATTGAAAAATTAAATAAATTTGAAGAAGAAATTACAGAAGAAGAGGCAAAAACTCTTTTACATGAATTACAAGATGAACTTGGAGAAGGACCTGCAGCTGTAATTATGCCTTTAAGAGCAGTAATTACAGGGAAAGCAAGAGGTGCTGATCTGTATACTGTAATAGCAGTTATTGGAAAAGAAAGAACATTAAAGAGAATACATAACATAATAAAATAATAGGATAAACGGGAAACAATATTTATAAATTAAGGAATTACTTTTAAAATAGTTATTTATTAAGAAAAATTATAATTATTAAATTGGAAATTTTGAAATTTTGTAAATATTGTTTTTTCTATTATTAAGTATATTGTTTACAGGAAGGTGAAATTTTGAGACTTTTAAAGTATTATTTTGATTGTCATATTAAAGATGGAGAAGCAATAATTATCGGATATTCAGCGAGTTTAAAATTAGGTATTATTACTATTCCGTATTCATGTATCATATATAAGAAGAAGTCAGAGCCTTTGTTTCAAAAGCAGTCTTTATTTAAAGGAAATATTAGAAAGGTAGGCAGAAGCATCGTATGGGAAAATATAAAGCTGTCATTTGAAGGAACTTGGGAAGGTGGTATAGATACAGGAACTCAGGAACTGTTTTCCTTAAAGGATGAATATATAAAATGGCACTGCACTAATAATGGTGCAGATGTGAAGATAAACTGGAATGGAAAAGAGTATACAGGAAAAGGATATGCAGAATATGTTGATGTTACCCTGCCTTTATGGAAACTCCCTTTTACTGAGCTGAAATGGGGAAGATGGATAAGCGATACAGATAATGAGGCTGTTACATGGATTGGCTGGTCCAATATAAAGGATGAAAATATAAGCAGAATCTGGGGAGAAAATTATACAGAGAATAGTGAAATTATTTATACTGATGATGAAATTAGACTTGGTAACAGAAAAATTGAAATCATGAATAAAAAAAGCATAAGAGATGAAATAGTAAGTAGAAGCATTTTAGGAAGGAAAGATATTTTTTCATTTTTATTGCCGAAGAAACTAAGAAATATTGATGAAAAGAAGTATTTTTCAGAAGGAATAATGGATGGTAAAAAAGGAAAAATACTTTATGAGGAGGTTATCTGGAAATGATAAAATCACAGAAAATAAAGTTACAGAAAATATTATATGGAACTTTTTTTGTATTTGTACTGCCGTTGTACTTCATTTTTCTGGCAAATAGGGTTTCTTTGCCTTTTAAGGCTCCAAAATCAAGTTATGGCGGTTCAGTTACAGCTATAATAGGATTAGGGATTATAATAAGGGGAATGTATGAGCTAAAGGTAAAAGGAAAGGGGCTTCCAATGAATGCTTTTCCACCTGAAGAGCTTGTAGAGGACGGAATATACGGTATTTTTCCTCATCCAATATATTTTGGTTTCTGTATTATGTGTATCGGAATTTCTATATTTTATAAATCAGTGACAGGCCTTTATTTAGTTACTCCTATTATAATAGGGGGATGCATGGCACTCGTATTAGGATATGAAAATTTATATCTCAAAAAAAAATTTGGAAAAGTTCCGCATCCTATTTTAGGAATTTCCAATATTTCAAGGCCATTTGCCAAAATTTTCAGTTTGAATAAATTATGGAGTATTTTATTAAAATGGGCTGAAAACAGGGCAAATAGCTGGAAATCATGGAGATTTGGAAAACTTAGAATAATAAATCATTTTCTGTATTCAGGACTTGCAGGTGGAATAGGTTCTGGCATTATTACACTTATTTTAGGAAGAAAATACTCTCTATATATTGTAATTTTAATGTTTGTTGGACTGATTGGAGCCGCAATTATAGGTCAGATACTGGTTGGCTCAACAAATAGACTCAGCAGACCTTTCGGATATTTTGGTTCATTATTTGGAGTATCAGCAGCCGGACTTATAATTTCCATTTTTTATCCTGAAATATTTAAAGTTCTTGGAGCTTTTGCCATCGTTTCACCTGTTGCCCAGGCTATAGGAAGGATAAGATGCCTGATACAGGGGTGCTGTCATGGAGATAATACAGAGGAAGGACATGGAATAGTTGTAAATAATCCTCATTCAAGAGTTTGCGCACTGTCACACAAATGTGGTGTCCCAATATATCCAACCCCTTTATATTCAATTATTGGAAATGTGATACTGGAAATTATACTTTTATTTTACTGGATTAGTGGAGTAAAATATACGATAGTAATAGGTTTATATTTAATTGGGGCAGGAATAACGAGATTTATTGAGGAAGCATATAGGGGTGAACCTCTGACAAAAATAATAGGGAATTTGAGAATATATCAGTGGTTTAGTGTAGGAATGTACTTTTTTGGGCTTATTGTGATGCTTTTTCCATCTGGAATTACTTCAATTCCTAAAACTTTAGATTATGGAACGGCTTTTGTAACAGGAGTAATATTTTTCCTGATTTCCTCGTTTGCAATGAGCATGGATTTTCCTGATTCAACTCGTAGATATAGCAGATTGTCAGGATAGCAGGATTTTAAAATAATGATAGTAATATAGGAGATTAAAAAATGAAAAATTATAGAGAACTTGAAAAAACACTGATTTCGCTGGAAAAGAAAAGCTATTCAGCATATAAATCCTTAAAAGGTGAGTATAAATATAATAATTATATTCTTTCCATAGATCATGTTCAGTCTGACCCATATGCCCCACCTTCAAAAATGAGAATAGTAATGCCGAGGAAAGTTTCCGGCATTCCTGAAGAACTGACTGATACAAAGGACAAGGAAATTGCAGTTTCTGATTTTCTTACAAGAAATTTTTATAAGGAAGTCAGAAAAAGGGAAAAAGGAAGCATCGGAACAGGTGGAAGCGGAAGAATTTCGATTGACAGATGTGGTCAGGAAATATTAGAAAGAACTTCAGTACTAATAAAAAAAGATAAAATTGAAGTGAGGTTTGAGTTAGGGCTTCCTGCTACAGGAAGGAGAATAATGGGAAAAGCTGCAAAAAATATTCTTACGGATTTACTTCCGGAAATAGCTGAAAAGGCAATTGTTTATAAAAATATTGATAAAACTCTGCTTAAGGAACAGATAACTCTTATGCTTGATCAGCAGTATATAAGAAAAGTTTTGAAAGAAAAAGGACTTGTTGCATTTATAGGCAATGATTCAATACTTCCCCGTGAAAGTGGAGTTTCGGATAAGCCAATGAAAAGTGGAGTCCGATTTAAAAGTCCGAAAGAATATGAAATAACATTAAGTCTGCCAAGTGGAAAAAAGGTGACTGGAATGGGTATTTCAAAAGGAATTACTCTTATTGTGGGAGGAGGTTATCATGGAAAGTCAACCTTGCTGAAGGCACTTGAAAGAGGAGTGTACAATCATATAGCAGGTGATGGAAGGGAAATGATAATTTCTGAAGCAGATGCAGTGAAAATACGTTCTGAAGATGGGAGAAACGTAGAGAGGGTAAATATAAGCGGATTTATAAATAACCTTCCAGGAAAAAAAGATACTTTGGCATTTTCTACAGAAAACGCAAGTGGAAGTACTTCACAGGCTGCAAATGTGTCAGAAGCAATAGAATATGGAACTTCGTTATTATTAATAGATGAAGATACTTCTGCTACGAATTTTATGATACGTGACGGAAGGATGCAGAAACTGGTTGCTAAGGAAAAAGAACCTATAACACCGTTTATAGACAGGGTAAAGGAGCTTTATGATAATTTTGGAATTTCTACAATATTGATTGTAGGCGGTTCAGGAGATTATTTTGATGTGGCTGACAGAGTTATAATGATGGATGAGTATGTCCCTTTAGATGTAACGGAAAAAGCTAAAAACATTGCAAAAAATGACGGAAATAGAAGGGAATTTTCTTCAAATGAGAGTTTTAAAGGAATTACACAGCGTATCCCATTAAAACAAAGTTTTTCATTATCAGGAAAAGAAGATAGAATAAAGGCTAAAGGGAAGTATAGTATTTTTTATGGAAAAGAAATGATTGATATTTCAGGACTGGAACAGCTTGTTGATGACAGTCAGACCAATGGTATTGCCGTTATGATAGACTATTTCAGAAATAAAGTTCTGGATGAGAAATTAACCCTTTCAGAAGCTGCTGATAAAATTTATGAGCATATTTCAAAATTTGGATTAGACTCAATTTCACCATATACAGGACACCCTGGAAACCTAGCTTTGCCACGGAAACAGGAATTTTGTGCAGCTTTAAACAGATATAGAAAGTTGAAGATAAAATAAGAAAAAAACTATATTTATGAATGACTGTTTTATATAAACAAGATTCTAATAAATATAGTTTTTTAAGTTTTCATTTGAAAAAATTAATTTTTCATACTTTATAAATTTCTCTTCTATGGCCTATTTCAAGAGCCAGTATAATCAGTTTTTCATCTTGAATATTGACAATAACCCTGTAATCTCCTATTCTATACCTCCATTGGCCATTTCGATTGGCTTGCAGCATTTTTCCTCTGCTTCTGGGATTATCCAATATATTTTCAAGATAGGATTTGATTTTTTTCTGGGTAAATTTATCCAGTTTTTTAAACTGTCTTGCAAAATGAGGGGTAGGAACTAAATTATACATTACAACTCATCCCAATTTAAAACTTCCCCTCCGGAAGCCAGATATTTTTCATATTCTTCCAGTTTCATGTCAGCTATTTTAGCATCATATTCATCTTCCAATGATGCTAATGTTCTTTCCCTTATTAATTCAGATAATGATTTTCCCTCAAATTTTGCCATACTTTGTAGAAAAAGTTTTTCCTCTTCTGATACTTTCAAAGTAATTACTGCCATATAATACCACCTCTTTTATCTTTGGTAATACTATTGTAATACCTTGCTTTAAAAAAGTCAATATATTTTAAAACATAAAAGAAAAACTGTTTCCTGACAATAATAATCAAAAGAAACAGTTTAAAAACCCTTATTTTCTTATTTATTCAATTTTCCGGCACTTAATATATTCGCAACATCAAATGCGTGACAAGGTGTAACAGCATAGACCATTCCACAATGAGGACATTCATATTCAAATGTATCCATTACTATTTCTGTGTTACATTCCTTACATGTGAAAACGGCAGGAACAGGCATAGGCTGACTGCTGAATCCCATCATTCTTAATTTTTCCACAACTTCTATTCCATCATTAAAACTTCCTGAACAACCATCGTGCATAGATTTTCCTCCTAAAATTTTTATATTAATAGTATTTTTTTAAGTACAAAGTTTTATTCTGTTAAATTTTTTCAATGTATTTTTTTACATAATCTTCAATTTCACTTTTTTCAATTACATTAGAGAATCTAATATCAGAATTTCTCACTTCCGCAAGCTTTTCAGGGAACTTAACTCCTGTAATTTCGCTTACTTTATCCAAAATAACATATGGATTTTCATTTAATTCAAGACCAAGAGCTTTTGCAACAGGCTCAGGGAACTTAAATGGATGAGCAGTAGACATAATTACTGTATGAATGTCTTTATCGAGCTTGTCATCTTCAAGCTTTTCATATACAGAATATGCAACTGCAGTATGTGGATCCATTAAATATTTATAATCATCATACACTTTTTTGATAGCTTCTACAGTTTCTTCGCTGTCAGCAAATTCTCCATAAAATTCCTTCTGAATTTTTGTAAGTTCTTCAGGAGAAACTGAGAGTACACCTGTTGTAAGCAGGGAATCGATTAATTCCTTTGTTCTTACAGAATTTTCTCCTGTGGCATAATAAAGATATCTTTCAAAATTTGATGAAAGAAGAATATCCATAGATGGAGAATTTGTAGTGTAGAAATCCCTGTTTTTATCATAAGTTCCTGATTTAAAGAAATCAGCAAGAACTTTATTCTTATTTGAAGCTGAAATAAATTTTCTTACTGGTATTCCAAGCTTTTTGGCAATATAACCTGCAAGTATGTTTCCAAAATTTCCAGTAGGAACAACAATGTTAAATTCTTCTCCTTCTTTAATAGTTCCAGAATTTACAAGATTTACATAAGTAGAAACATAGTAAATAACCTGAGGGAATAATCTTCCAATATTTATTGAATTTGCACTTGAGAACATAATTTCATGTTCATTTGCATAATTTTTAAACTCTTCACTGGAAAAAATAACTTTTATGGCACTTTGGGCATCATCAAAGTTTCCGTTTATTGCAACAATGTCAACATTATTTCCCTTCTGTTTTCTCATTTGTTCTTCCTGCATAGGGCTGACACCATTTTTAGGATAGAATACTACAATATTTATACCGTCAATATCTTTAAATCCTTCTAATGCAGCTTTTCCTGTATCTCCAGAAGTTGCAGCAAGAATTAGTACTCTTTTATTTTCATTTTGTTTTTTCTTACTTAAAAGCAGTAAGTAAGGGAAAAGTGAAAGGGCAAGATCCTTAAATGCCAATGTTCTTCCATGGAAAAGTTCCCCAAAACTTACTTTTTCATTTAATTTATGTAAAGGTACAATGCTTTCATCTGTAAATGTAGTATTGTTATAAGCACTGTTTACGGCAGTTTTTATTTCTTCATCAGAAAATTCTGTAAAAAATAATTTTATAATTTTTTCAGATAATTCCTGATATGAAAGATTTTTAAGTTCTTCATAAGATAGCTTTACATCTGGAAGATTTTCCGGAATGTAAAGACCTCCGTCATTTGCAAGTCCGTGCAGAGTAGCAAATGTAGATGACTTTAAATCGTTACTTCTTGTACTTTTATAATTCATATAAATACCTCTTTCAGTTAAAATTAATATTGTAAATAATACCATATATCAGAGGATTTTACAACGAAAAATATAAAAAACGATATTTACAAGTCTAATTTAAATTTTAAAATCTAAAAAGACAGATAGATATCGTTTTTTGATTATAGTTAAATTATATACTGAATGTTATAGAAATAAGCATGATGGATATTTATATAACTAGAATATTCCTAAACCATTAATTTCTATAAATCTGAATAATAAATCATTTAATACCTTTTCATTTTTATGTTCATCGTATGGAAGAGTGAAAATCCCATTCTTATTATTCCATAATGTGTCATAGTAGTTTAAAACGCTTTCAGAAATTTTCTGGTCATATGTGGAAATAATTTTTATTTCATTTTCAAGATTATAGTTTCTCATATTTCTTCTTGTAAAATTTGTTGATCCTGCGTAAGTAATCATGTAATCCTTTTTTAGTATGGAAAGCATTTTAACATGGTACATTTCCTCAGCTTTATTGTAGAATTTAACATTTATTTTATAATTATGTTTTCTTGCGTATTTCATAAGTTCTCCTGCAGAAGCTTTATTTGGAAGTCCTGCATTAGAATTATTTAAAATAATTTGAAATTCCACTCCCCTTTTAGCGGCTTTTCTTATACTATTTATAATTCCCCTGTCAGAAAGGAAAAATTGGGCAATTATTATTTTATCTTCACTTCCTGCATTTTCAATTTCTCTTGTAATATCAATGACAGTCTGCCCTTCAGTAAAATATTGTAATTTTAGGCTGTTATTTTGAGAAAAAGGAATATGGCTAAAGTCTTTATCAGGAAGTTTCTGCTGCAAACTTCCGTCAGGTTTTGTTATTTTGGCAACAGGTTTTTCTGCATTGTAAATATCTTTAACGATAGGTGAAGAAAACTTGAAAGCCACATTGGAATGTTTGGAACCTTCAGCATGAGGGTTGGCCGAAGTAAGCATTGCAGTAGATTCATTCATAATAAGTTTACGATGGTCGGCTTTTGAATTTAAAGCTCTTAATATACTTCGTACAGTCACTTTATCAGTTCCTTCATAAACAGGATTTTTTATTTTTCCGACATTTTTAGGATTTCCAAAAGGACGAATAAATAAACGCCATGGTTTTGAGTAAAGAGGAAAAGGATCTCTTAATTTTGCTAAGTCAACATATCCTATTTTTACTCCGGCTTCTTCAAGCTTTTTGTGTGTAGGATTGTCAAATGCTCCATAAAAAGTATTACTTTCATCGAGTATCAGATAAATTTCAACATTTGGATTCTTTTTTTTCTTTTCCAGAATTTTTTCAGCAAATTCAGTAGCAATATTTATTGGCTGTAATTTTTCTCTAACTCCTTTACCAAGATAATCATTAAATACAAAAATATCCATAAGAAAGAAATCCTGAGCTTCATCAAGAATTTTATAGGCTTCATCCCATATCTGCCTGTCGAATTTTCTTTCTCCGTCAGCTGTTTCGTAGTTTAAATCATAATAGAAATCTACATTGTCTGCATTATATACTTCAGTTTTTGTAGCCAGTCCCTCCGGAAGGGAAGTACACGAATAAATTAAAAGTGTTGCACAAAGTAGAAAAAAAATAAGTTTGTTATATTTCATTTTATTATTGCTCCTTTTTTGTTATATAGATAATTGAAATCAAAAAATAAATTTTAATATCATTTTAGTATATTATATCATATTTTTCGATTATTTAAAGGATAGAAAAAATATTCATATAAT
>CALEXX010000049.1 GCA_937925095.1 uncultured Leptotrichia sp. | reverse complement strand
TACTTTATAACATTAGGGTCGTACTTTGACTTATCACTTATAAGTTTGTTGCAAAGCCTTCTAGCACTGTCAGGACTAATTACCTCTATACCCAGCATCTGTATCATTTGGTAACTTTCGCTTATATAGCCCAAATTAATAAGTGTATCGCATATCTTACCTCTGTCCGCTACCGAAATATGAGTATCTACACTGGTTCTTAAAAGGAATTCATGATTATTGCTTACATTCCATATATCAGGACCTGAAGGGGTCTTGCTGTCCTCCCTTAAGTAGTCAATAAGCTTTGACAAAATATTTGCCTTGTATATATCGGACAAACTGTTATCGGCTGCCGCTCTTTGTATCAAAGTTACATCTTCCACAGCTATATGTCCGGCTGACAAAATAGAACTTAACTTTGCAAGTTTGTACACAATATGCTCAGGGTAGATAAGATAGCAGCGCTTTAGTACTTCTTCTTTATTTTTTCCATAAAAGAATGCAATTACTCCTAAAGGAACTACTATAAACTGAATAAATCTTGAAATTGAGCTGATTATCATTATTCCCATCATATTATAACCAAATGCCATTGGTATTACTATAGCCAGCAATGCTGTTATACAGAAGGCTCTCATAGGCACTCCGTTACTTGTACGCTTATCAAAATATGCAGGAATCTGTTTTTCCTTTGCCATTGCTTCAAATATTCTTGGAGTATGGAATGATGCCGCTACGTTTATACCAAACATTGAAACAAGTGCTCCATATATTATTATATTTGAAATAAGCTTACTTTTGAAAACTGAAGCCAGAACAACAACTTCTTTAGAAGTAATAAGTGCTTTAGGATCTATAAACATTGAAACAAGAACTATTCCAAAATATACAGCCGCTACAATTCCTATTGCCAGAGGTATTGCACGTGGTAAGTTCTTTTCAGGGTTTTCCATGTCACTTGCTCCACTTCCGATACTTTCAAATCCTGTAAATGCATAAAACGCCGATATTACTGCTGTAACAAAACCTGTAACTGTTATGCTTGGGATTAAATTTTCTCCTGAAGCATCTTTAAGTAAATTTATTTCAGAAAGACTAGTGTGCCCTGTCTGAATCAAGATAATAATCCCAGCAATAATTGTAATTCCAAGAGCTAAAAGTTTTCCTATTGTGGAAAGATCACTTACGAATGTAAGTATTCCAGTTCCAGTTAAATTTATAATCATAAGAATTATCATTAAAACAAGAAATCCAATTGTTATATATAAAGTGTTATTACTGTCATAACCAAATATGGAAAGAGTTGTTTTTACTACTCCTGTAGCCATAACTCCCCATGCAATACTTGCCGCAACGAATCTTGTAATTCCCACATATAGACCTGTATTTTCTCCAAATGCCGCTTTTGAATAGGCGTATGCCGCTCCATTCTTTGTAACGTATTTTGCCGCTGATGCAAAAGTTATTGCCAATACAGAAGCAAATACTGCTGCACATAGATAAATCCAAGGGGCTAAACTTCCCGATAATTTTGCCACACTTCCAGGAGACAGGAATATCCCTGTTCCTATTATTGAATTTATTGTAAGTAACACTATTGACCAGAATTTCATTTTTTGCTTTTCTGCCATTTTATCCCATCCTTTCTTCTGCTTTATTCACCAGTACTGTGAACAGCTTATTCATATCTTCATACATTTTAACTAACATTTCAGGGTGCCATTGCACTCCTACCAGGAATGGGTAGTTTTCCGCTTCAATTGCTTCTACAACTCCATCCTTTGCTTTTGCAGAAACTTTGTATCCTTCTGCCACTTTTTTCAGAGCCTGATGATGAAATGAATTTACTTTCATTTCCTTAACTCCAAATACTTCATGTAGAATAGAGTTTTCAGCAATTTCTATAGAATGTGTTCTCAATTCAGGACTATGTCCTTGTGAATGTTTATACACAGGAACAGAATCAATATATGAAAGATCCTGATAAAGTGTTCCACCTTCATACGTATTTATTATTTGGAATCCTCTACATATTCCTAAAATAGGGATTCCTTTCTTTTTTGCTTCTGATAAAAGCATGAAATCAAATTTATCTCTTTCAGGAAATATTTCTCCTAATCTTTGTTCAGGTTCTTCCCCATAATTAAAAGGTGCCACATCGTGTCCTCCAGACAGAATAAGCCCATCTATACAGGAAACAAGTTCCTTAATAATTTCTTCATCTTCATTGAAGGGAAGTATTACCGGTAGTCCGCCATTTTTTATAACAGCATCCACATAATCTTTATTTACATAGGTTCTTTTATATCCTGGAAACATACCTCCCTGATCAGTTATTACACTTGAAGATATACCTATAACAGGTTTTTTTAACATAATTTCCTCCTCTGTATTATTTTTGGCTTGTTTTACTCTTCATCTATTTTATCCAATGCATTTTCTATATCATTTATTAAGTCTTCACTGTCCTCTATTCCGACAGAAAGTCTTATAAGCCCCGATGTTACTCCCATTTTAATTCTTTCTTCTTCAGGTACACATGCATGTGACATTTTATAAGGGTATGACAGTATTGATTCAACCCCTCCTAAACTCACTGCAACAATAGGATATTTTATAAGTTTAAAAAATCTTCTTACTTTTTCGCAGCATCCTAAATCAAAAGATAATACAGCTCCACCACCTGAAGCCTGTTTTTGATTGATTTCGTATCCTTCGTGATTTTTCAGTCCAGGATAATACACTCTTTCAATTTTAGGGTGTTTTTCAAGATATTCAGCTATTTTTAAAGCTGTTTCCGAACTTTTATTCATTCTTATTTCCATTGTTTTCATTCCACGTAAAACTAGCCAGCATTCTTCAACACCAGGTAATGCCCCTAAAATTATCTGCTGCTTTTTCATTTCCTTATATAAATCTTCATCATCGGTAACTATCATTCCCAATACTACATCACTGTGTCCGTTAAGGAATTTTGTCGCACTGTGTATAACAATGTCCACTCCCATAGGAATTGGATTCTGATATTGAGGTGTCATGAAAGTATTGTCTATTATTGTTTTCAGATTATGTTTTTTCGCAATATTTACTACAGCTTCTATATCAGTTATTTTTAACAGTGGATTAGATGGTGTTTCCATATAAAAGGCTTTTGTATTTTCCTTTATTGCGTTTTCCCATTCTGAAACATCTGTTTCATCAACAAAACTTACTTCAATTCCAAAACGTGGAAAAACTTCCATTACAAGCTGGAAAGCCCCTCCATATACATCTTTACACATTACAAGATGATCCCCCTGTGAAAAAGAAAGTAGAACGGCTGTTATTGCCGCCATCCCAGATGAGAAGGCAAGTCCATATTTCCCTTTTTCAAGACTGGCAATTGCTTCTTCAAGAGCTTCCCTTGTAGGGTTCCCAAATCTCGAATATGTATATTTCTGATCATCATCTATATCATTCTGATGAAATGTTGATGCCTGACATATCGATATGGAAGAAGCTCCTGTTGACTCGTCAATCATATTATACCCATGTATAATTTTTGTCCCAAATTTCATAGCCATTTCTCTCCTTTATATTATTTTTTTATTACTTACTTTGCTTTTTTAACAATCTTTTTCAAGACTTAAAATTTTAATTGTGTATTTTTACTTGTGAATTTTTTCTATTGACATTTTATAGATATTTTTTCATATTGTCAAGCCTTTTATGAAAATTTCTCTTATTGAAATAGCTTTTAATTTTTTAAATAATAAAATTAAAATTTAAATATAAAATATATATAATAAAAGAACTGACTAATTCTACTGACTTTAGAACCTAAATTCAAAATTAAAAGTACAGTATAAAATAACAGTTCTTTTTTATTGTAATTATATTGATTTTTCATTTAAATAGTGATAATTTATGTGTTTTATATTAAAGTAAATCTAATAATGTTTTATCTCCATATACTTTTTTCCAATCAGAATTAAATTTATCCATACTCCAATCTGTATAAGGATGATATATCAGTTTTTCAAATACATCAGGAGAAACTGTTACTGATTTTGAACCTGCAAGCATTGTTTCATGTACTTGTCTTACATTTTTAAATGAAGCTCCTAAAATTTTTGGTTCAAATATTCTTTTAAATTTTTCCTGACATTCTTCACTGGATCTTTTATTTATTTCCAGTATTCTAAAAGCTTCCTTTACTATCTCTATTCCATTTTCACCTATATTGTCAGATCTGTTTACGTAAGGTGCCATATATTCTGCTCCTGCTTCTGCAGCCATTATTATCTGTTGAGGCGATAATATTCCTGTTGCTGTTATTTTATGACCATCTTTTGTAAGAATTTTCATTGCTTTTATTCCTTCAAATGTTACTGGAATTTTTGTATAAATATTCTCTCCAAAAGTATCTCTCAATAAATTAACTTCTTTAATTAGGAGCTCAGCTGTATCCCCTACAGCTTGAGCATGAACAATTTTTTCTTTTCCTATAATACTGAATATATCATTTATAATATCTTTAAAATTTCTATTTTCCTTTGCGATAATTGAAGGATTTGTTGTGACTCCTTTTATAGGGAAAATATCATTAATTTTTTTTATATCATCTAAATTTGCAGTATCTAAAAAATATTCCATGATTTTATTAGGTAACTTTTCAATTTACGTTACCTCTCCTTTCTTTTTTATTTATCCACCTATTAATACTTTAAATCCTTTATCTTCAACGTACCTTTTTATTTCTTCTATTTTTTCCTTTTTTGGAATTTCAATATCTTCCAAATCATATTTTCTATTAAGCTGTTCATATTTAGGCATACCATAATTATGATAAGGTAAGATATGAATTTCTTTTAAATTAAAGTTACTTATAATTTTTAATATTTCATTTATATTTTCAATATCATCTGTATATTCAGGAATATAAGGAAATCTTGGGATTACTTTATTGTTTTTTATTGCTTCAGTAAAATTATTTTTTATAGTTTGAAAGTCTCCTTTTAATATTTCTTTTGATTTTTTATTATCTGCTATTTTCAAATCAAAAAAAACTGTATCTATATAGGGTAACATTTTTCTAAATACTTCTGTACTTCCATATCCGCATGTTTCTATAGCTGTATTTATCATATTTTCCTTTAATTCTTTCAAGAGTTCCGTAATAAATTCTCCCTGAGTCAGTATCTCTCCTCCTGATAAAGTTACTCCACCACTTGATGTATTGAAGAAAATCTCATCTTTTAATACTTCTTTTATTACTTCATCAACAGTATACCATTTACCAACTATTTTTATATCTTTATTTATGTTACTTTTCATTTCTTCTATTTCCATTTTCTGAGACTCAGGATTAGAACACCATGGACATCTAAGTGGACACCCTTTAAAAAATACTATTGTTCTTATTCCACTTCCATCATTTAAAGAATATCTCTGTATGTTAAATATCAGTCCTTTTTTCTTAGATATCTCCATATCAACTCCCTTCTCTTTCTCCATATTCAATTCTGAAAATACTATAATTGATGCTCAGTTCTGTGTATGATATCATCTTGTATTTTCTTATTTAATTCGCTAAAGAAAGCACTGTATCCAGCAACTCTTACTACTAAATTTCCATATTTTTCTGGTTCTAACTGAGCTTTTTTCAATGTTTCTACACCAATTACATTAAATTGAATATGTGTAAGTTTTAATTTCATATAAGCATATATGAAATCTACAAATTTATTTATTCCTTCATCTGTATTTACTGCACTAGGATTTAACTTCACATTTAATAAACTTCCATTTGTAAGTAAAACATTATCTAATTTGCTTAAACTTTTTAATACTGCTGTTGGCCCAAATATATCTCTACCAAACATAGGAGAAAGACCTCCATCAGCTAACTGCTCTCCTGAATATCTTCCATCAGGAGTTGCCCCTACTACTTCTCCCAAAGGGATATGAGCAGAAACAGTGTACGATCCTGGAATAAATTTCCCACCACGTGGATTTGAGTATTTTTCTACTTCTTTACAATAATATCTTAATATATCAGCACTTATATTATCAACTTCATCAATATCATTTCCATATTTTGTTTCATCATTTACGAATTCTTCTCTTATTATACTGTATTTTCCTTCAAAATTGTTTCTAAGAGCTTCCATTAATTCTTTATATGTATATTTTTTATTATCAAAAATAAATTTCTTTATTATCATTAATGAATCGCATAAATTTGGTAATCCTATTCCCTGTACTCCCGAAAAATTATATCTTGCTCCACCTGATGTTATATCTTTTCCTTTTTCTAAAGAATCTTTAACAAATGTCGACAATAATGGAACAGGTGCGTATTTTTCATGTCCCTCATCAACGATATTACTTCCTTCAGCCATTAATTTTACATAATGTGAAATTGATTCTTTTATTTTTCCGATTATTTTTTCTAAATTTAAATTTTCTTCTATTTCACTTTTATACAAGACTTTTTCCATTATTTTTAAAATATTTAACATTGCAATATCATGCAACCCATAAGTTTTTCCAGGAATAGAAAGTTCTACACAACCAACTACAGAATAGTCTCTTGCATCTTCAAGAGATACTCCTCTTGTTAAGAAAGAAGGAATTACAACTTCATCATTAAACAATTGAGGTATTCCTGTCCCTAACGCTATTGTTTCACATGTTTTTTTAATAAATTTCTTTGGTTCTATTTCGTTTACTCTAACTCCTAAATTAGGTTGTGGCAATCTTATATCTTGATAAGCTTCTAAGCACAAATAGGAAAGCTCATTAACTGCCGACTGTCCATATATTGTTAATCCTCCTAAAAGAGCAGTATATCCTGAAGGAAATCCTGCAAAAAACTTTGCACTGTGTTCACTTCTAAGTAATACAACATCGTTTGTCTTTATATAAAATGCTTCAAGATATTCTTTCAGTTTTTCTTTGTCTCTACCTTCTTCAATATCTTTTTTATAATAAGGATATAAATATTGATCTATTCTTCCTAAAGAAATTGAACTAGCATTTGATTCCATCTGTAAAACTATACTTGTATACCAAAGAAGTTGAAGGGCCTCTAAAAATGTTTCAGCTGGTTCAGTTGCTATTTTCCCTGATATTCTACTAATTTCTTCCAGTTCTCTTTTTCTATTTGGATTATTTTCTTTTTCTGCTAATTCTTTTGCCAGTTTTTCATATCTTATAATATGTTCTGTAGTTGCATTTAACACTATTAAAGAAGCTTTAAAAAAATTATTTTCAGGTTCTTTTTCTAATTTTTTTTCTACTTCTTCTCTTATATTTCGATAACCTTTTTGCAATACTGTCTCAAAATCTGGAATTATATGTCCCTGTCCTTTATCTGTCTGATTTAAATTAACTATTTTTTCATTTACAGCCTCTCTTATATAAGAAGGAATTATTCCATTTAAAGAATCTTTTAAAGATTTTTTTTCCCAATAAGTATATAATTCTTCTAAAAAAATTTTTTTATCGCTTTCTTTAAAAATAAATCTATCCTGAGGTCTTGTATCTATTGTATCTATTTCCTTTAATATCCAGTAAGGATCCATTTCAGGAGAAATAATACCTGCTCTTGGCTTTATTGTTCTGTTTCCTGCTATAATCTCTCTTTCTCTAATCGCTATTTCCATCTTTTTTAAAATATTCTCTGTAGCTCTTGCACGCCTAATTATCTCAGGTAAATTTTCTGTCTGTTTATGACTTTCTGTATAAAGAATTGCTCTTTCAATTGATATTTCTCTTTTCTCTTTAAACAATTCTTTTTTCAAAAATTCTATTCTTTCATTCATAGCATGACCTCCTATAATTTATTTTACCTCTTGTTTTTATTCTATTCCTATTCATTTATATACTATCTTTTTTTTATTTTTTTGTCAAGTTTTTTATTGTTTTTTATTGTTTTATTTTTTTATTGATAAAAATATAGGTTTGCTATATAATATTTGAAAATAATAATATAAAAAAATGAAGGGACCTATATGTTTGTATCTGAACGCTTAAACGAAATTTTAAAATTAATAGAAAAAAAAGGAAAAGTTGAAGTAAATCATTTAAGTAATCTTTTTAAAGTCTCAAAAGATTTAATAAGGAAAGATTTAAGTAAACTTGAAGAACAGGGATTACTTGAAAGAACTTATGGCGGTGCCATAAAGAAACGACAATTTGCAAAAACTATAACTATTGCTTCAAGAATATTAGAAAACGTTGAAGTAAAACAGAAAATTGCATTAAAAGCATTAAATGAAATCAAAGAGTATGAAAATATATTTCTTGATATATCTTCTATAAATTATATTTTAGCTCAGAAAATCATAAAAAACAACTTGAGTATTACTATTATTACAAATATGATTGACATTATGCACTTATTTTCTTTACATTCAAATTTAAAAACAAAATTAGTGGGAATAGGAGGAAATTGTAACAACATAATCGATGGTTTTGTTGGTATTTCTGCAATAAATCAAATTAACAATTTCAATATTGATCGTTGTTTTATTGGTGCAATTGGAGTAAATTTATATAACGGAAATGTCTCAACCTATGATCAGGAAGATGGATTAACTAAATCAGCTATTATAAATATGAGTAAAAATAAATATTTAATCACAGAAAAGAGAAAAATTGATCAAGATGGCCAATATAACTTCTCAAATTTAAAAATTTTTGATTCAATTGTTACAGATGATGATATTTCAAATGAAAAATTAAAGGAATTTAAAAAATATAGAGTAAAAATTATATAAATAAAAAGGACTGATTTAAATAAATGTAAATTTATTTTGCCAGTCCTTTTTATTTTTTATTAGAAGGTTATATCTAATTCCAAATCATCATTATTTGAACTTTCTTCAACTTTAACTTCTTCTGTTACCGGTTTTTTTAACACAGACACAACTAATGCTGTAATAACAGTTCCTATTGCAATTGCAATTAAATATCCTATTTTATTTGTTACAACAGGTAAAACAATTAATCCTCCCCATGCTGCTTGACTCGTAGGTCCTAATAAAAGTGATGTTACTGAAGCCGCAGCTCCTCCTACCATTATTGATGGAAGAACTTTTACCGGATCTGCCGCAGCAAAAGGAATTGCTCCTTCCGTTATCCCTATACATCCCATGATTAGAGCTGCTTTTCCTGATTCTTGTTCTGCAACCGTAAATTTCTTTTTAAACATAAATGTTGCCAATGCCAATCCTAAAGGAGGTGTACATACAGCTGTAGCAACTGCAGCCATTAACGCTGGATTAGTAGGAATCATAGCTACTGCAAAAAAGAAAGCTGTTTTATTGAGCGGTCCTCCCATATCAAACGTAATCATTGCACCAAGAATTATACCTAATATTATTTTTGAACTATTTTGCATTCCATTTAACCAGCTTGATAATGCTGCCATAAATGCACCTATTGGCTCACCAATAAACAGAAGTATTAACATTCCAACCACAAAAGTTCCTACTAAAGGAATTATAAAAATCGGCATTACTGAACTCATAACTTTTGGAACTTTTATCTTTTTAAGATAATGAACTACTATTCCAGCTAAAAGTCCTGCTACTATAGCACCTAAAAAACCTCCACCCTTAGAATTTGCCAAATATGCTCCTATCATTCCAGGGGCTATTCCAGGTCTATCTACCATTGAATAAGCTATAAATCCACCTAAAACTGGAATAAATAATGTCAATCCAGCTATTCCAATATCAGACATATGTTTTAAAAAACCTGTTTCAGGAACCGCTGCTTTTCCTGAAATCATAACTGCTAATGCTAATAATACTCCACCTGCCACACAGAAAGGTATCATATAGGAAACTCCCGTCATCAGGTGCTGTTTTGTATTTTTTAATAATCCTAACATAAATGCCTCCTCATTATTTAATTATTATTTTCTTTTTTGTAATGCTTCTTCTATTTTTTCAATTAAAGCAGGTGCCTTTTTGACCAAATCACTTATACCTATTCTGACAATTGGCTTTCCTTTAAATCTTTCTGTATTTTTCAATCCAATATCCGTTGTCAGAACAACAACATCCGCGGCATCAGCCTCACTCTGAGTAATTTCATTTTCCAATCCAATCTGTCCCTGAGTTTCAACTTTAATCTCGTGACCTCTTGCAATAGCAGCTTTCTTTAATGCTTCTGCCGCCATATAAGTATGAGCAACTCCTGAAGGACATGCTGTTACTCCCACTATCTTCATATTTTCACCTTTAATGAGATTTCCTCATTCCTTTCTATATTAATATTTTAATTTAAATATTTCTCTCTCTTTCAGAGTATTCCTTTATCAATTCCATTACTTCCATATTACTTTTTGCTTTTTCAAGCCTTTCCCTAAAATCATCTTCCAGTATAGCAGTAGATAATTTTATAAGTATTTCCAAATGTTCATTTCCTGCCTTTTCCTCAGGAACTCCTATCATAAAAACATGATGTACTTTTTCTTCTTCAGACCATTCAATTTCTTCCATTAATCTAGCATAAGCAATTGAAGACTGTCTTACATATTCAGATTTACCATGAGGTATTGCAAAAGAAAATCCTACTGCTGTTGCAAATATTTTTTCCCTTTCCTGTACTGATTTTATAAAGCCTTCCAATGATTCTGTTTTACCATACTTTTCATCATATAATTTCCCGGATTTGGATATTAGTTTCCCCAATTCATTTAGAACTTCTAGTTTATTTTTTGCATCAAAATCAAGGAAAATAAGCTTTTCATTTATCAATTCATTTACATCCATAACTCCTCCTGCAATTTTTATAATAATTCTATTTATTTATACCTCATTTTATTGTTTTGTCAAGTTTATTAGTTATTTTTATTTTTTTTTATTATTAAAATCAAATTTTCAAAGGAATTTTCTTTCTTTTTTCATATGTAAATATGTATTTAAATCCTATTTCTTTAAGTAATTCTATCATTTTTGCATTATACTCAGCTAAACTTTCACAAAAATGAGAGTCAGAACCTACTGTTATTATTTCTCCACCTAGATTTTTATAAAGAACTAGAATTTCCTTACTTGGATAAGATTCTCCAACTTTATTGAAAAATCCTGAACCATTTATTTCAATCCCTATTTCTCTTGAAATTACTTCTTTTAATATTTTTTCTATAACTTCCTTGTAATCATTAAAATTATAATTTCCATATATTTCATATGCATATCTTTTCATCAAATCCATATGACCTACTATATCAATATCTGAATTTTTAACCATTTCATATATTTCATTGAAATAATTGTAGTAGATATCATATTTATTTTTATTCTGCATATACAGTCTTAATTTTACTCCATCAATATTATGAATTGACCCAATTATAAAATCAAGATTCATTCTTTTCATTTCTTTTTCAAGATCTTTCTTATACTGTTCCAAATGAGGCTCTCCTATTTCTAATCCACATTTTATTTTTATTTTATCTGAAAATTTTTCTTTTGCTTTTTCAATTTCAGAAAAATATTTTTCATAATTTAAAACATGGTAACTTACATCTCTCGGATCTACACTAAAATGCTCAGTAAAACAGATTTCAGAGAGATTTATTTCTATTGCTTTTTTACACATTTCTTCTATCGAATTTTTCCCATCAAATGAATTATTTGAATGAACATGATAATCTACTACTTTCATATTTCAACCTTTTTAAATTTTTATTTTTTAAGTCTACTTGTATATCCTTTTAAATTAAAACATTCTACATATCTGTCTAATGATTCTTTCAATTTGTATATTACATATTCTTCAGCATTTACTCCTGCTTCTGAAAGATTTTCAAATAAAGCCTCTATTTCTTTTTTTACATTGTCATTATTAAATGTATAATGGCCACTAATATCAGTTATTACAGTTATTATTTCTTCATCTTGAAGAAGTTCTTCAGTAGTTTTTGAAACTGTATCATCTGTCATCCATTTTTCCCATCTTCTGCTCATTACTGATTCACGTCTTATACAGTTCTTTAGATCAGATTTTTTTGAAACAAGTCCTTCTTTAAACAATATTTCTTCCAGTTCAATCAGCTTCAAATAAGCTCTTGTCTCAACTGTACCATATTCAGGAGCCACATTCATCGCAGTTATTCCTAATGCAGGATGTGCAAGAAGTATTCCTTCATCTTGATAATCTCCATTATGTTCTTTTAATCCTACTTGATATTTCTCTGCAACTGCCGCAAGTTCCCTTGATGTTTTTGCATCAAAATGTCCAATATTTTCTGTAAGTCTTGTAAGAGTTCCTGTTTGACCTACTATAAAACAAGGATGAGGCAGATTCCTTTTATCAAGTTCTTTAATAAGTTCCTGTATAAAAAATTCATATGATTCTACTGAAGTAAGTCCTCCATTTGTTTCTTCTGTTCCCACTTCATAACTTATTTCAGGAAGTCCTCTTGCTATTCTTTCTTTTTCTACATATTCTATCAATTCCACAGTTCTTCTTAAAACTACATTCACATCTATAACTTTCCCTACTACATAAGGATCTTTTGTCGGATCAATGTGTAGTAAATCAAACCCATTTTCTAAGTCATATACATAGGAAATTTTTCCCAGTCTCATTGCTTCTTCTTCAGGGAGGTGATCTTTTCTTTCTTTATCTCTCTGCCAAGGCCCACCATGGTCTCTACACAAATAATAAAGTCCATCAAATCCTACTTCATCTGCTACTTTTTTTATTGCTTCTGAAAATCCTTTTTGATCCCAGTTACATACATATCCTCCACCAAGTTCCTGTGCATCTACCTGATTTCTACTTGCTATAAATATTAAAGGAAAATCTTTTTCTTTGGCTAATAAAATACTTGCCTTTATCAACATTTTGGACATAGGTCCTATCCCTAGCATGGAAGCTCTATCCTCTTTTTTTAATTTCAATCCTTTTCTTACAACTTCTGTTAATGTCATTTTACTCATAATATTTTCCTCCTGTTTGTATTTTATATACAATTTATTTGTTATTTTGTATTTTTATTACACTAAAAGTATATCATATTTTTTTACAAAGTCAATATAATTTTGTAAAAAAAATACAAATAAGAAAGTTTATTTGTTAATACATCTTTTTTCTTACTTTTTTAGGTATATAGAAATTATTTTAAATAGAAATCTTATAAAATAAAATCAAAATAAAAAAGAGCAATTAAAACTCTGAATGTTGTACAAAGCTATTGTTTGTAAAAATATCCTGTCATTACAAACTGCTTTGGATACATTTGATAACAAAAAGTCTCATTTGCTCCTTTTATTTTAGTATATTTTCCCTATTGTCATATTATTAATTTTATCCAGTCTTTTTGTATATTTCTTATAGTCACTTACTATTACTCCCATATAAAGCATGTCAACTAGTGCAAGTTGAGACATCCGAGAAGACATTGTTTCACTGTAAAAGCTACTTTCAGTATCCCCAGTAAACATAACTATATCAGCATATTCCGTTATTACCGAAGCTTTAAAATTTGTAAGAACCAGCGTCTTTGCTCCCGATTCTTTAGCAATCCTAAGAGCATCTACTGTATCTTTTGTCTCACCCGAATGCGAAATACCTATAGCTAAGTCATTTTTTCTCAGGTGACATGCACATAGCTGTTGCAAATGATTATCTGAATATGCTCTACAGTTCAATCCTATTCTGAGAAGTTTACTCATAAAATCATTTCCTATACTTCCTGAATTTCCCACACCATAAATATCAATTATATTGGCATCTGTAATCATTTTAACGGCCTTTGCATATGTTTCATAATTTATAAATTTAAAAGTTTCTTCAAGAGCTTTTATAGTAAGTCCTATTATTTTTAAAGGTATATCTTCAAGTTTATCATTTGCATTTACATGCAAATCTAAAAGTAAGTTTATATTTTCAAGTTCAGCAGTATTGTCTCTTCCTGACTTTAAGAGTTCCGTTTTAAATTCCTTGAATCCTTCATATCCCATAGCTTTAGTAAATCTCACTACTGTTGGTGTACTTACATTACTATTTTTAGCAATTTCTTCCAATCCCATTTCTTCTATTTCGTATCTGTTTGCCAAAATATAATCTGCTACTTTTTTCTCAGATTTCCTCAATTCATTATATATTTTCTTAATTTTGTTCCCAAAATTATTCTCTGAATCCATACTATTCTCCTAACTTATTTAAATCCATTCTTATATGCACATAATAACCTAGAAAATATTCAATGTCAATATAAATATATAAAATTAATACTTCATAACAATTTCATCTACATATTTAAAAACCACTTGAAATTACAGTAAATAAAAAGTATAATAATTGTAAAGGAAAAGCCTTTACTATAAGATTTAGAGGACACAAAAAGTGAAAGGAGTCAACATGGACTATAAAAAAGATTTTCCTATATTTCAAAATATTACAAATCATTATTTAGATACAGCGGCTACTTCGCAAAAACCAAAAATAGTGCTTGATAAAATTATGGAATACTATGAAAAATATAACGGAAACCCTGGTAGAGGTTCCCATGCCTTGTCAATAGAAGCTGCAGGCCTGCTTTCAGATGCAAGGGAAAAAGTAAAAAACTTTATAAATGCAGAAAAATTTGAAGAAGTTATTTTTACTAAAAATACTACTGAATCAATCAACCTCATCGCATATTCCTATGGACTGGAATTTATAAATGAAGGGGATGAGATTATACTTGGAATATCAAACCACCATGCAAATATTGTTCCATGGCAGTTTATTGCTAAAAAGAACAAAGCTGTAATAAAGTTTGTCTACCTTGATGAAAATGGTCAGTTTGATATTAACGACTTTAAAAACAAGCTGTCAGACAAAACAAAAATAGTAGCTGTTTCAGCTGTGGTAAATGTTACCGGAGTAATTCAGCCTGTTGAAGAAATTGTAAAACTTGCTCATGAATACGGAGCATTGGCTGTAATTGATGCAGCCCAGTCTATACTTCATTATAAACATGATGTACAAAAAATGGATGCTGATTTCCTCGTGTTTTCAGGACATAAACTTTTTTCTCCTATGGGAATAGGAATACTGTATGGAAAAAAGGAACTGCTTGACAAAATGCCTCCATTCCTGTACGGTGGAGATATGATAGAGTTTGTAACTGAAGAAGAATCTACATTTGCCCCCCTGCCAAATAAATTTGAAGGTGGAACACAGAATGTGGAAGGTGCTGTTACATTAAAGGCGGCCATTGAATATATTGAAGAAATAGGTTATGATAAAATTACTGAAATTGAAGACAGTTTAGCATCAAAAGCATTGGATGAAATGAAAAAATTAGGATTTATAGAAACATACTGCACAGAAAATGTTGCCAGAACAGGAGTTATTGCCTTCAATGTAAAGGGAGTACATTCTCACGATGTGGCATTCATTCTGGATTCCTATCATGTGGCAGTAAGATCTGGCCATCATTGTGCTCAGCCACTTATGAAATATCTAGGAGTTCCATCATGCTGCCGTGCAAGTTTCAGCATTTATAACGATGAGAAAGATATAGAAAAACTGATTGAAGGACTTTTAAAAATAAAGGAAGTGTTTAAAATATGAATTTAGAAAAAATATATCAGCAGACAATACTGGAATACAGTAACAGAAAAGAACTTAAAAAGGAAATTGAAGAACCTACATATATTGAAAGAGGACACAATCCAAACTGCGGGGATGACCTTACGCTTGAAGTTAAGTTAAATGGTGACGTTATTGAAGATGCGGCTTTTCTTGGAAGCGGATGTGCCATTTCAAGTGCCTCTACAGCAATGCTTATTGACCTTATAAAAGGTAAAACAATGGCTGAAGCTGAAGAAAAGGTAAATCTGTTCTTTAAAATGATGAAACAGGAAGAAAAACTTACTTCTGAAGAAAGTAAAAAACTCGGAGATGCAGTCCTTATGGAATATGTTGCAAACATGCCTGCAAGGGTAAAATGTGCTACTCTCAGCTGGCATTCACTAAGAGTTATTACAGAAAAATATGAGAAATAATATCCTTGTATATAAACGACATTCTTAAAAACTCAGTTTTCAGAAAATAAGATAAGTAGTTTACTTAAAAGAAAATTTTTAAGAATGATAAAAACTATATTTAGAAGTTATTTAAAATTCCACAATAGAAAACAGAAAATGAATTTAGAAAACGTCAACTTTTTTTGACGTTTTCTTAATGAATGACTGTTTTGTATTAGTGAAATTTTAGTAAACGAATAAATATAGTTTTTATACATTCTATTTATATTTTTCTATTTTAAGATAACCTATTTCAGATTATTGAATTTTCTGTCAAACTGAATTTTTTTAAGAATATTGTTTATAATTTTTTATAATTCCTGTCTCAATATATGGCCCATTTTTTCCTTCTTGGTTTTCAGATATTTTTTATCATAGACATTAACTTCTATTTCAATTTCCTCTCTTGATGCAACATTTACACCATATTGTTCCAATCCTTTTATTTTCAGAGGATTATTTGTTTTCAAGGAAACCGATTTTACTCCAAGGTCTTTTATAATCTGTGCCGCTATTGCATAATCCCTCAGATCATCTTCAAATCCAAGCTGATGATTTGCTTCAACTGTGTCATACCCTTCATCCTGCAGCTTGTATGCCTTCAGTTTGTTAAGTATTCCTATTCCTCTGCCTTCCTGTCTTGAATAAATCAGAAGTCCTTCACCTTTTTCCTCTATTTCACGTAGTGCCCTGTGAAGCTGATCCTGGCAGTCGCAACGTTTAGAGCCGAAAACATCTCCTGTCAGACATTCTGAATGCAATCTTACACTGACATTCTCCTTATTACGTATATCACCTTTTATAATGGCTATATATTCCTTGTTTTCAATTTTGTCACTGTATCCTGCAAAATCAAAATTTCCAAATTTAGTTGCAATTTTCACTTCAGCTTCCATTTTTACAAGCTTTTCATGTTTTTTTCTGTATATAATTAAGTTTTCAATAGTTATTATCTTAAGATTATTTTTTTTACAGAATTCAAACAGCTGATCCCTTCTTGCCATAGTTCCGTCTTTATTTAGAATTTCCATTATTACTCCAACTTCTGAAAATCCTGCAATTCCGGCTAAATCAACAGCTGCTTCTGTATGGCCTTTTCTCTCTATGACTCCACCTTTTTTTGCAACAAGTGGGAACATATGCCCAGGTCTTCTAAAATCTTCCGCTTTTTTTGAAGGATCTACAAGATCTTTTATTGTTTTAAGCCTGTCTCCAGTAGATATTCCTGTAGTTGTCCCTTCTGCCGCATCAACTGACACTGTAAAGGCTGTTCCATGATTATCTGTATTATGTTCTGTCATAAATGCAAGTTCCAGTTCTTCTGCCCTTTCCTCTGTTAACGGAACACACATAAGACCTCTAGCATTGTTTATCATGAAATTTATTGTCTCGTATGTTGCCACTTCTGCAGGTAAAAATAAGTCCCCTTCATTTTCCCTGTCTTCATCATCTACTATAACTATTGGTTTCCCATTTCTTATTTCTTCTATTGCTTCTTCTATTGTATTAAATTTTCTTTCCATTTTCCTACCTCTTTTCAGATATATTTATACCTTAAAACCCATTTTTTTGTAAAAAATCCATTGTAATGCCGGATTTTTCTTTCTTTTCAGTTTCTACATTATTAAATTTCAAAATTTTTTCCACATATTTCCCAAATAAATCTGTTTCTATATTAACAAAATCTCCGACTTTCTTTTTTCCAAGTGTTATATTTTCCAAAGTATGTGGAATAAGTGACACAGAAAAAGTTCCTGCATCATCATCTGTATCAATGACTGTAAGGCTTGCTCCGTCTATTGTCACACGACCTTTTTCAACTACATATTTTATATTCTGCCTATGTTTTTCTTCCAGCTGAAATTTATACAGTTTAGCAATTCCTTTTGGAACAATTGAAATAATTTCTGCCTCGCTATCAACATCTCCCATTACAAGATGCCCTCCTAAAAATGTAGTTAAAGTCAACGATTTTTCAAGATTTACAGTTTCTCCGGCAGTTATCCGCTTCAGTCCGCTTCTTTCTAGTGTTTCATACATCACATCTGCTGTAAAAGTATTTCCGCTAAATTCTGTGACTGTCAGGCAGACTCCATTTACTGCTATGCTATCTCCAATTTTTACCTTTTCAACAACCTTATCACCTTTTATTGTTATTCCTAAACCGGTCGCTTTTTTAGAAATATTCACTATTTTTCCCATTTCTTCGACTAAACCTGTAAACATATTTTCTCCTAATCCTGTTTCATTTCATTATATTTCTTAAAATAGAACTCCATTCCTACATTTTCACCATAAATATTATTTCTCACATTTGTTAACTGAATGGCTTCATCCATTTTCTCCCTTGCAAATCCTGAAATAAAAGGTTTTGCACCGCTATCACCTAAAATCTTGTTTGCAATAAAAATTTCTCCACCATCAATTACATTTTCTTCAAATGCAAGAGAAATAAGGGTTTCTCCACCTTCCAGCAGAACGCTATCAATTCCAGCTTTTCCAATTTCTTCAAGCATTTTTCTAAAAGGAAATTTTTCACCATCAATAAAAATAAATTTAACTTTATTTTCTTCAACTAGTCTTTTTTGCTTCATTTGAATTTCAGTATTTTCAGCATTTTCATCAAATAGATTTTTTTGCGAAGTAATAATTACGGTTTTCCCATCCTCATTATTTTTCACAACCTTACAGTCTTCATTAATTTTCAGATGTGGGTCAACAATGATTCTGAAAGGGTTTACTCCATTTTCAATTCTCGCTGTTAAACTTGGATTATCAGTAAGGACTGTGTTTATGCCAACCATTATTCCCATAAATTTATTTCGATAAAACTGGACTTTCTCCCTGGCGATACTATTTGTTATCCACTTTGAAATCCCGTTTGACAAGGCTATTTTCCCATCCAGCGTTATTCCGCATTTTAAAAACAAATAAGGAATTTTTGATTTTATATATTTGAAGAAAACCTGATTTATCTCATCACATTCTTCTTTTAGTACATTTTCAACAACTTCAATTCCTGCCTCCTTCAGCATTGCTACACCTCTACCTGCTACTTTCGGATTTGGGTCACTTGAGCCGATAAAACATTTTTTTATTCCCATATCTATTATTTTTTTTGCACAAGGTGGAGTTTTTCCATAATGGGAGCATGGTTCCAAAGTCACATAAATTGTAGCACCTTCAGCTTCTTTGCCAGCCTCTTCCAATGCATAAACTTCTGCGTGGGGACCTCCAAAAAACTCATGGTATCCTCTCCCGATTACTTTTCCGTTTTTCACTACAACAGCTCCAACCATTGGATTGGGATTTACACCACCTGCACCTTTTTTCGCCAGCTCAATTGCCATACACATATATTTTTCATTAATATTTTTTTCCATTTTATCTTCCTTAGCTTTATCCTATATTTTTTATCAAATCAATCATTTCCAGTGCACCAAACGCAACATCAGAACCTTTATTTCCTGCCTTTGTTCCTGCTCTTTCTATTGCCTCTTCGATATTATTAGTAGTCAGCACCCCAAACATTATAGGTAGTCCTGTCTGCAATGAAATCTGAGCCACTCCTTTTGACACTTCTGCACACACATAATCAAAATGTGGAGTAGATCCTTTTATAACTGCTCCCAGCGTTATCATAGCGTCATATTTTTTCGATTCAGCCATTTTTTTAGTAATCAGAGGTATTTCAAATGCACCTGGCACCCAGGCAATGTCTATATCTTCTTCTTTTACATCATTTCTTTTCAGAACATCTACTGCTCCGCCTACTAATTTTGATGTAATAAACTCATTAAATCTCCCTGCTACAATACCGATTTTTACACCTTTTCCATTAAATTTCCCTTCAAATTTTTTCATTTTTCCTCCTAAAATAATTTTATTTAAAACAATTTTTCAGGTAATAAAAAAACAGGATTAATTAAAACCCCGGGACTAAATATCTGTAACAGTATGCATTTATTTTAAATATACAATATCATACACATTTTTCATCTATCACAAGCTAAGCTATATAAAAACTATGACAACATCAGCATATTAACTCATATACACTTTAAATACGACTATTACTATATTTCAACTTCTTTCATCTAGACTATACTATCGGTACCGGAATCACACCGGTTCATGATTTTTCAATCGCGTGGACTTATATACCACCGGTCGGGAATTTCACCCTGCCCTGAAGTTTAATTGTTTTATAAATTTATCATACTCCTTTTTCATTTTTTTGTCAACAATATTGACATAAAAAAATCTATTAGGTATAATGCAGTTATATAAATTTAATATATAAAATAATAAAATGGAGGTTATATATGAAACTTGCCGAAGCTCTTATTTTAAGGGCAGATTTACAGAAAAGAATAGATCAGTTAAGGGTAAGACTTAATAATAATGCAAAAGTTCAGGAAAATGACGAACCTTCAGAAAAACCTGAAGAACTTCTGAATGAACTTGATAGCAATATTAATCAGCTGAAAGTTCTTATTAAGCAAATTAACAAAACTAACTGTGTCACTGTTTCAAATGGTCAGACTCTTGCAGATCTGATTGCAGAAAGAGATACTCTGACTTTAAAATCCAATGTTTTGAGAGGATTTTTAAATATTGCAGGTCAGAAAGTAAACCTGTATTCAACTACAGAAATAAAAATAATGAGTACAGTAGATGTTCCTGCTTTACAGAAGGAGCTTGATCTTCTTTCAAAAAAAATCAGGGAAACTGATACTGAACTCCAGCAGGCAAACTGGCTGACTGAACTGATTGAAAACTAATATTTTTTAATTATTTAAAAATTTTTGCTATACAGTTTTATATTTGGTGTAGATATTGTTAAAAGCGAGTGTCTCTAAAATTCTTCGGAATTTTAAACAAGCCTGTCACGCTTATGGAATCAGGAGGAGATTTAAACTTTTTTTACTTTTATCCTCAGTATTGTCACATGTGTACAGTTATATATCTTTCAATAGATTTAATGTTACTACCATGCACTGTTTTAATAATATCGAGGGCGGGTCTTCGGGAGTTAATATAAAACTGTTGAATTATTGGAAATTATAAAATTACTTGTAGAAAGTAGTTCCGGTCATTTAATTTTAAAGACCACTCCTACTTTCTATTTTTGTTTTCCCATTTCTTCAAGTTCCTTCAGAAGAAGTTCCTTATCAATTACACTTCCTATAAAAACCACATTATTTTCAGCTTCCTCTTCTGAAAAATAAATATTATATCCTGTATCAACTACATCAAAATGCATATTATAATCAGTATTTTTAAAAACTCCTTTTGCCCTGTTTATATCACCATAATAGCCTAAAACCAGCTTATCTAGAAAATAGGCAAGAACAGCAGGATTTCCAGCATAGGCATTTTTATAAGTCACATTCTTCATTTTCTTCTTTACATCTATCAAAGCAGAATTTTCCTTTTTAACAAGCTCTCCGCTAAAAAGGCTATCCCAGTAATCCATATCCTGATTATGATAGTCATTTATATGAATATCAGCATTTTCATTAATTTTTCTTATGTCTTCAAATATTACGTTAAGCTCTTCACTAGACATATTTTCCACTTTAGAAAGCTGAATATGTGCCGCCATTTTAACCTGATCCATAAATACTTCTTCATATTTATTTTTATACTTAAAATATGTTCCTGCATCTATTACTGTTACAGGAGGAAGTACTTTTATTCTTTCGTATCCCACATTATTCACATTATTTAAGATATTACTTAAAACAGCTATTCCTGAAGGTTCAACTATTAAAAAGTCCGGATTAAGAGTATTATCTATGGCAAGCAGTGAAGACATAAAGTCAGCCTTTGTACTGCAGCAGGCACAACCACTCGTAAGTTCCCATACATTGAGTTCTACTTCCTTTCCGTCAGCAGTTTCAAAGTTATTTTTCAGTATTTCGCTATCTATATTTACATCTCCAAATTCATTTTCAAATATAACATATTCTCTTCCCGTGCTTTTAACCATCTCTTTAATAAATGTAGTTTTACCTGCTCCAAGAAACCCTGAAATAACAAGTATTTTCATGTTTTTCACTCCTCCCACTTATTAGAATCATAATATTTTTATACACAACTGTATTAAAAGAAAGCTGCCTATAAACTAAAAAATATTTTTCAAGCATAATTTACAAATTGTTCGTTCATATTTTTTAATTTTAAGACAGCTCCTTTAAATTATAATTTCTATTATTCATTTACTCTTTGTGAAGTCATGTATACTACCGGCTTAATTACTCCATCTTCTTTTGTTCTCATTAATTCCAATGCTTTTTCAACATTTTCAAATCCATCAAATCTATGAGTAATTAACAGGCTAGGATCCAATTTACCAAATTCTATAAGTCTCGCAAGTTTTTCAAGTCTTAATCTTCCACCTGGCATTAGTCCACCATAAATTCTCTTATGACCCATTCCAGCTCCCCATTCAACTCTAGGTATCTGGATGAATTCTCCACTTCCTAGGTAGTTAACATTTCCTAAACGTCCCCCTGGTTTCAATACTTTCATTGCAGTTGCAAACAGTCTCTGATCTCCACCAGCTAAAATAACTCTATCTACACCTTGTCCATTAGTAAGTTCCATAATCTGATCTTCTGTAGGAGCTACTTTAAAGTCAACTATATCAGTTGCTCCATAAGCTTTTGCTATTGGAACTACTTGAGGTCTTGAATCAACAGCGATTATTCTTCCTGCACCCTTCAATGCTGCAGCTGCAACTCCCATAAGTCCAACAGGTCCTAATCCAAATACTGCAACTACGTCACCATATTGAACGTCTGCCAATTCAGCACTATGGAATCCTGTAGGAACCATGTCACTTAGCATACAAGCTGTTCCATAATCCATTCCTTTAGGAATTAATGCCAAGTTTCCATCTGCATCATTAACATGGAAATATTCTCCGAAAACTCCATCTTTTACGTTTGAAAATTTCCATCCAGCCAACATTCCTCCACCATGCATAGGGAATCCAGCCTGAGCTTCTACTGAGTTCCAGTCTGGAGTAATTGCCGTAACTAAAATTCTATCTCCAACTTTAAAATCTTTTACTAAAGATCCAACTTCAACGATTTCTCCACAGGCTTCATGCCCTAAAACCATGTCGAATCTTTCTCCTACTCCACCTTCGTAAACAGTGTGTATATCTGAAGTACATGGAGCCAACGCCAATGGTTTTATAATTGCGTCTGTAGGCCCACATACAGGTCTATCTTTTGTAATCCAACCAACTTCTCCTATTTTTTTCATTACAAATGCTTTCATCTGCTCTGCCATAAAAAAACCTCCTGAATTAATTGTTTACAGTATAAAGTAACCCTATACTATTACAGTATACCTCGATATATGCTCATATGCAAATATAAAAATTAAAATTTTTTTCTATTTTTTTAAGAAGCTAGTGTTATCAATGCTCATTTATTTAAAATATTTTTTTCACATAATTTTGTTTAATACTTTTTGTGATTTTTATAATTTTCTTTCTTTTTTTTAATTTAGAGAGTTTTCATTTTGTTTTAAATTTTTTTACGAAAGGAATTTATATTTTGTGTTATTTAGATAAGATTAAATATTTTTCTTTATATTTTTTAATTTAGAGATTAAACTATTTTTTGTTACATTATATTATACCACATACAAATGATAGTTAATTAAAATTTTAGAATTGCATAATTTCTCTTTATTTAAACATATTTTGCAGATAGTTCATAACATTTCTAAAATAAAAAGGAGAAAAATTTTAAATTTCTTCTCCTTCAGATTAATATGAGATTTGCTTTATATTATTGTATTTTTTTCGTATTTTTTGTCAAATTATCGAACATTTTTTTTGCATAGTTGTAAAGAATCCCAGTAATAATACTTACTACAATGGTTGCAACTGATTTGAAAATCATTTCATCGCTTATTTTAACAACATAATGTAAAATTATTATATGAATCAAATATGCAAAATACGTTGAATCTGAAATCATTCTCACAATACTGTTTCTACTATTAAAGTTGAATTTAATCCAGAAAATAAAGAACGAAACCGTCATAAAAAATGTCCCCAGTGAATTTTTATCAAAAAAATCCGATATTCTATTTCCTGTTGTAATAAGAACATATCTTGTAGACAAAACACTTATAAAAAATCCTGCCATATAAACTGCTATTACATAGATGAAAGGTATTTTACCTAATTTATCTCTATATTTTTTCAAATAATATCCTAATACATAATATCCGATAAATCCAACTATTGGAAAATGAGAAAATGGTACCTTAGGCAATCTGAAAAACTGTAAATATGGATTAAGTATATTACACAAAAACCATAATACAACTACATAAAAAGTTTCCTTTTCTGCATATTGTAAAACCTTTCTTAGCCATGGAGTCAGTAAATACAATCCTAGAATCATGTAAATATACCAGAAATGAGGTGCTGATATTTTTTTTACTGCTATGAAAGAATGGTTATAAAAATAAATATAGACTATATTAAAAGCTACAAACAAAGGTAGTATACTAAAAAATCTTTTCTTAAAAAAATCCTTTACTGATTCTGCCTTGTCCAAAAGAAGATATCCGCTTATCATAATAAAAAGATTTACTCCTATTGAAATAACTGCATATCCACTCATCCACACAGTCAGTCCATATTGCCTGTTCAAAGTATGCAACATTACAATAAAAGCAAAAGCAAATATTCTTATAATGTCAATATTCATTGTTTACAAAACTCCTTTCGTATAAAAAAATATTGTTACAAAAAATTTTAATTGTATCTAGCGTAAAATATTATAAATTATTTAATTTAATTCCAGATATCACTAATTTAATTTTCTCCTTATTTTTTCTGTTCTTCCGCAATTAATCTTTTTTCAATATTTTTATAGTTCTCTCCTAATAATTCTGTCAATACTTCATGAAATTCAGAATTAATTACAGTAAATATGTCTTCAGATTTATCATTTAAATATAAATAATTTTGAACTTCTAAAGAATTGTCTTCTTTTTCTAGATTAATATTCATAATACCTTTTAATATCTTCTTTATAATTCTTTCCTTATCTTTATTGCTTTTCAGAGTTATTTTTTTATAAAATAAAGGCTCTTCATGTATATTTCTTCTATATTTAATTTCGCAATCAAGATTTTTACATTCTAAATCCCAAATTTCATTTAAATTTATATTTTCTTCGTATTGAAAATTTTTATATTCAGATTCCTTTATATTTTCTAATAATCCGGTAATTCTAGTTTTTATTTTAACTCTTCTTTCATTTTCTGATTTTCTCTGAAATTCTTCAACAATTCTATCTTCAAAATCATAATGTTTCTCATTCAAAAGTTTATCCAATAATTTATAAAATCCTGTATTCATTCTATATGTTGAAAATACTTCCTTATTATTTAATATAAGACTATTTTCAGGATAAAAATCTGGATGGCTTTCAGGATTTTTTTTGTTTTTCATACTTTTGAAAATTTTTTTTACCATTTTCTTCATTTCACCAGTATCTTTTAAAACAATTTTCTTTGAAAAAAGTTCTTTCTTATCATCACAAATAAAATATGAAAGTCTGCATTCTAATTTCTCGCAGTTTAGCTCCCATATCTCAACTCGACCTGTAGCATCACCTGTTAATTTTTCTGTATACTTAAAACTATTAAAATCTCTTTCCAGATTTTTATCATTGCAACTGAAAAATAATATTAAAAATAAAATTAAAATCACTTTTCTCAGCATAAAATCCCCCTATTTCTATTTTATTTTCATAGGTATTCCTGATACTATAAAATATACTTCATCAGCAATTTCTGCTATTTTCTGATTCATTTTTCCTGCTATTTCCCTGAAATATCTTCCAAGAGGATAACTGGGAACGATACCCATTCCCAGTTCATTTGAGACAATGACAGTATTTTCAAATCTGTTTATGACATTTATGAGCTCATTTACCTGTTTTTCCACTGAAATGTTGCATTTTTCAAAATCTTTTTCTGAAGGTTTGTCCCAGTTGATATCATGTTCCTCAAAAATAATATTGCTTATCATATTTGTAAGACAGTCGACAAGCATATTATCCTTTCTTTCATCTGAAAGTACATCTTTCAGAGTTTCACTAAAATTTTTATAACTTTCTACTGTAAGCCATTTATCCTGCCTTCTTTCCTTATGAAGAGCCACTTTTACCTTCATCTCTTCATCAAATGCAAGAGAAGTTGCCAAATAAATATTTTTCTGATTCCCGTTATTCATTCCAAGCAGAAGATTTTCAGCAAACTTGCTTTTTCCACTCTTAGCTCCTCCTGTTACATAAATCAGTGCCATATTTCCCCCATTTTCTATTTTTATAATTTATCCTCTTAATTATTTTCAAATTTTATGATTTTATCTCATACAAATCCTGTTTATTTATAGAATATCTCACTATTTCCCCTGTTTCAAATTCCTTTTTTCCGGAAATCATAACAGCATTCAGTCTTTTCAAGCCTGACAGTTCATTCATAACTTCAATTTCATAGGAAATAAGTGCTCCATGATATTCCTTACTGATAATTTTTCCTTTTTCTGAAATTATTTCATCCGTATTTCCTTCATTTATTTCATTATAGGATATATTAACATTTTCAGGACGAATTATAAAGCTTTTTTTATCCCTTTTTATAATATTTGCCTTTCCTATAAATTCTGCAACAAAAACAGTTTCAGGAAATGTATAAATTTCACGTGGAGTTCCTATCTGCTCAATATCCCCCCCATTCATAACAACAATCCTGTCTGAAATACTCATTGCCTCTTCCTGATCGTGAGTAACAAAAATCATTGTTATTCCTAGTTCCTTCTGTATTTTTCTTATTTCATTTCTTACAGTTTCCCTTAATTTTGTATCAATATTTGATAAAGGTTCGTCGAGTAAAAGAACCTTTGGCTCAAGCACAAGAGATCTTGCCAAGGCTACTCTCTGCTGCTGACCACCACTTAGCTGGTCTATTCTTCTTTTTTCAAGCCCTTTAAGATTTACAAGATTTATTATTTTTTCTGTTCTTTCCTTTTTTTCCTTCTTATCAAGTTTTTTTCCAACTTTTAAAGGATATCTAAGGCCATATTCAATATTTTCATAAACAGTCAGATGAGGAAACAGTGCATAATTTTGAAAAACTGTACTCACAGGACGTGTTTCAGGCGGATAATCAGTTATTTTTTCTCCTGAAAGAAAGATATCTCCTGATGTGGGAGTTATAAATCCTGCTATCATTCTCAATGTTGTTGTCTTTCCGCATCCACTCGGCCCGAGAATACTTATCAGTTCCCCTTTTTCCACATCTATATTAAAATTACTCACTACAGTATTATCCTGATACTTCTTATACAGATTTTTTAACTGAAGATACATGCTTTCCCTCCTTCTTTTTTCTTAATATGAATATTGAAAATAAAATATTTACAAGTAATATTACTAAAATCAGTAGACTTGCAATAACCGATGCCATTCTGTAATCTCCGTCACGAATTTCATTAAACAGTTCAACTGTGGCAACCTTTGCAGAAGGGGTAATTAGAAATATAATTGCACCTACTGTTGTCATTGTTGTTGTAAAAGTATTTATAAATCCTACTAAAAATGCCGGTTTCAGCTGTGGAAGCACTATTCTGAAAAACACTGCTATTCCAGGTGTTCCAAGGTCTCTCGCTGCATCTTCCGTCAATGAACTTATCTGGCTGAGGTTGGCACTTGCCGCCCTTGTTGTTACAGGCATCTGTCTGAAAATACAGTTTAGCACCACTATCGCCCCTGTTCCTGTCAAAAGTAACGGTGGATTTTGAAAAGCCAGAAGATAGGCTATTCCAAAAAATGGTCCAGGCAGGATATAAGGCAATGCGGCAATAAAATCAAAGCTTTTAGAAAATTTCACTTTTCTACGGTCTATATAATATGCAAAAAGAACTCCTAAAAAACTTGCAGTAACTCCTGCTATCAGGGAATAAACCACACTTCTTACCATACTTGGAATTTTAGTAAGTGAAAATGACTGTATAAATTCCATTGTCCAGTGGAATTTCCCGCCACTGTTACTTGATACTGCTGAAACAAATATAGAAATATACTGCAGCAGCATATATATTGCAAAACATAATGTCACAAATCCAAAAATCATTTTCAGATATAATGGCAGCTGATATCTTTTTTCTTCACCCTGACCTGATTTTTCTGAGAAACTTCCCATAACATTAGATGCTGTAAGCTGATGCCTATATATAAGAAAAATAAATACAATTGGAAGAAATATAAGAAAACTGATGGCTGCCGCCTGTTCTATTTCTCCATATGAAATTACTCCCTTATATGCCTCCGTGGCAAGCATCTTAAAATTACCTCCAACGATAATAGGTGTACCAAAATCCGCAATATTTTTTACAAATATTAAAAAATAAACTGCAACTATTGAAGATTTAAGCATTGGAAGGATTATTCTGAAAAGTATGGCTCCTGATTTGGAACCTAAATCTTTTCCTGCTTCCAGAACGGAAGAAGGTATTGTCGTAAGTCCTCCAATTATAATAAGGGCAGCCAGCGAAATTTCACTGAAGGTCTGCATTATTACTATTCCATGCCATCCGTAGGGATTAAAATTCAGATGTAGTAAATCAGCCGTTATTATTCCCCTCTTTCCAAACAGCAGTATATACGAAAGCGAAGACAGGAAAGGCGGTGATATCATTGTAAGCATAAGGAGGAGCATCAGCATTCTTTTTATTAATTTCGGTGCATAAGTTATGTAAACTGCTATGACAGTACCTATTATCACTGATAAGGTTGTAGATAACAGGCATACCCATAAACTGTCAGTTATTACAGTAAAATGTTCCTTGAATAGCGAATTATACATTTCCAACGTAAATTTCCCTCCAGGAGTAACACTTCTTATAAACAGTGCAATTATGGGCCATAATATAAACACCATTATCGGCACAACTGCAATCAGATAAAACAGTTTATCTGTAATTTCCATATAAAAGAAAGAACGCCCAAAATACTTCTTTTGGGCTCTTTCACTAATATTTTTTCGGAATAAATTCATAATCTATTTCCCCATTTTTTCTTTCCATAATTTCAATATTTCTTCTCTTCTTGTTCCCATTCCTGCGATATCCATTTTCATAAGTTTATCAACAGTCATTCCTTTTAATTCTTCTGGAGGAGTAACATCTTTTCTTACCATCATACGTGGAGCAACTGTTTTCAGGAATTCCTGACCTTCTTTTGATAATGCCCAGTCAACAAATGCTTTTGCAGCATCTTTGTTTTCAGCTTCCTTGAATATAGCCATTCCTGCTGGAACCCATGGAAGTCCATCTGAAGGAATTACATTTTTAACTTTAAATTCTTTTTCCATTTTGTAAGTGTCTCCACCTAGAGGGATTATTCCTACTGCCATTTCTCCATTTTTAACTTTTGCTGTAGGTTCTGATCCACGTTGTGCATAGAAAGGAATATTTCCTTTTATTGATTCAAGATAAGCCCATCCAGCTTCTTCTCCCATTGATTGTAACAAGTTGTAAACAACTGCATAGTTTGTTCCTGAAATTGCTGGGTCAGCCATAATTAATTCATCTTTATATTTAGGATTTTTTAAATCTGCCCATGATGTTGGTTCAGGTAGTCCCTTTTTTTCCAATACATCAGTATTTACTAAGAATCCTGCTGTTACGATAGAAACACCTGTCCAGAAGTCATTTCCAATAAATCTCTGATCCATTTCTTTTTCTTCAGGCGATACATAATTTTCAAGGTATCCTTTTTCTCCTGCTACGATAAAGCTGTCTGCTCCACCACCGAACCAAACGTCTGCACCTATTTTACCATTTTGTGCATTTAACTTTGATAAAACTTCTCCTGAAGAAATATCTAAGAATTCTACTTTTATTCCTGTTTTCTTTGTAAATTCTTCAAAAACTTTGTCTTTTGCATCATAAGCGGCTATAACTTTTAAAGTTCCTTTTCCACCATCTGCACTTTCTTTCTTTTCTTCTTTTGTTTCAGCACCTTTTTGACATCCTGTCAAAAGTCCAATTGCTAGTAAAACTAATAACATTACTCTTTTTAATGTTTTACTCATTCTGTTCTCCTCCTTGATTCATTTCTAGTTTTTACTATTTAATTTATTTTAGTTTATGTTTTTAAAATAAAATGCTGTTTTATTTTATTATATGTATATACACAACAATATTTTGTATCACAAACTAAAACAAATCTTATTATCTATATTATAATTCAGTTTTTTATTTTAGTCCAATTTGAATTTATTATGGAGTATAAGTAAAACGAATAGTTAAAAATTTCATTTTTTGAGTTTAAGGTGATATTTTGAATAACAGAATATAACAAAAGCCTAATTCTTTAAAACAATAATTTATTGCTTTTGAAATAGGCTTACAGTTTATAGTTAATCCATCAACATTTCTTCAAAGATTTCTTTTAAGTCAATACTTTCAATAATTGATTGAAAAATTAATTTTTTTAGTTCTTCTGAAAAAATAACTCTAATTTTCTTGTTTTGGCATTTTTCAATTAATTTTGGATTCTCTTCTTCTTTAGCTGGAGTTATAACCAAAATTTTATCAATTAATTTTCCATCTTCCCATCCATATTCTTCGGCTTTATCTACTTGATCTATAATTATATTAATATTTTCATCAGAAATCTCACCTGTGTAATTTTTTACTTGTATAGCTATGTTATAATTTTCTGAAATTCCACGTACATTTACCAAAACGTCTGTTCCATGTTCTTCTTCTTTACTACCACCCGTTTTTTTAATCTTATATTCAGGATAGATTTTTTCTAAAACATCTTTTAATACCTCTTCCCACTGAGAAGCTGTAAATTTTTGATTATATTCATCAACAATTTTATCACAACATTCTTTTAAATCAAAATAAGTTTTTACTTTCTCTGATACAATATTTTTTATATTTTCAACAACACTTGTTGATTCCTTGTTTCCTTCTAAATTTTGCATAATTTTTTCAACATCTTCTGAAAGACGACTGATATTCCAAAATCTATTTCTTGCTTTTAACGTACTTTGTATATTTCCAGAAACATCTTTTCCGTGTCTGTTAAAACATCCAATATATTTTGCAGGAAAAATATGTCCATAATCTTTCTTTTCATCATCAATCTCAAACTTATATCCTTTTTCTTTATCATCCCAATCTTCAGTTGCTTCAACTATAGCAACACTACCCCAATCTGGCAATCTAGGTATTAACAGTATATCTCCTTTTTTTACATTATGATACATGCTTAAATTTTTTTTAGCACCACTGTCTTTTGTTTCAGGTAGTTCTTGATTTTTATCATATCCCCAACCTTGTCGTAAACGTCCTTGTTCTAATTCCTTAAAAAAGAAATCCTGATTTTTTACATCGATTCTGTATCCCCAGTAATTCTTTTCCATTTCAAATCCCTTCTTTCCTCATATATTTTATTTTATTGTAAACTACTTAAACATTTTATCCGAGTCATTTTTTTATAATTTTTATAAATCTTACCTTATTTCAATATTTCATAATCAATAACATAATCTCCCTGACTTCTTAGCCACATTTCTGCTCCAAAGCTTCCATAAACTTCGATTGAAACTGTATAGACTGTATATCTTGAATTTCCTTCTCCAACCACTTCTTCAGCCAGTACTTCTGCTGTTGGAAATCTGTCCAGAACATATTCAAGATAACCCCTATATCTGAATTTTATTTTTGTGAGAGGCCCTGAATGCATGAACTGTATGTATTTTCTAAATTTCCCGTCTTCAAATTTCTCCAAATAGTTAATCTTAAATTTTTTATTTATATCCTTTATTTCAGTAATTCTGTCTATCCTGAAAATGGCAGGATATTCTTCCTTGTCTTCAATATATGCAATCAGATAGAAATAATATTCTGAAAACATTACGGATAAAGGTTTTACATTGTATTTTCTACCTTCACTACTTTTCGTAGTGTAATTTAAGCAAAGCCATTTCTGATTTTTTACGCTCTGTGCCAAATTCCATATAACCGAAAGTAAATCTTTTCTATGCTGCAGAGGGATATAATTAAATTTTTCGTTGCTTATCAGGTCTTTTATAATATTCCTGTCATTTCCTGACATCTGATTAATCAGTTTATCTATCAGATTATCAGTTTCACCTTTATTAAAAGCCCTGCTTTCAAGTATTATCTTACTTATAGCCAAGATTTCCTCATTTGTAAGGGATTTGTTATCATTACTTTTCAGGTAATATCCATTTTTAGCTCTGGAATATTCTATATCTGAATCACTTTCCTCAAAAAGATAATCCCTCAAAGTTTTTATATCCCTCTGTATTGTTTTTACATCAACATTAAATTCATTTGCCAGATTTTCTCCATTTAATATTTCTTTCTGCTGTAACCTCTTTATTATTTTTAGTATTCTAAATATTTTTCCCTCAGAATCTTTAATCTTTTCCATTATAACTAAGCCTTTGTATATTTTTATATTTTACTTAATTATATCTTTGGTTTTGCTTTTTGTCAACGACGAATTGATACTCTTTTTATTTTAGGTTTTGATTTCTTTCTCCTATATCTCATGTCAGCGTATTCATTTCTTATATCCAAACTCTCATTCTCTTTATTATACTTCTCTAATTTTTCCAATATTTCATCTATTTTTTTCTCTATTTCCTTTAATGTACTATCTTTATTAAACTTCATATACATTAATGCAACTTTTTCTCTTCTGCGATAGAATTCTTCAATTATTGTAAAATCATCAAATACCTCTTTTAACTCATCCTGCATCAACTTTAAAAAACCGTCCTCCAGAGGTTCCAAAGCATAGTAACATAATTCAATTACTTCAATCGGATTCAAATCTTCATCTCTAGTATATGAAAATTGCAGAAAAAATTCATCCTTAACCCATTCCATACAAGTAAGACTCTTGTAAACATCGTATTTATCATTTTTTGTTTCTATATATTTTTGTAGAATATTATGTAAATCTATAATTTCCTTTGTATCCTCTACTGAATCCTTCCTATTTATTTTCTTATGGTTGTAATAGCTGTCAAATATGCTGTCATCTATATCTTTTTCAAAAGTTTCAAACAATTTCAGAAAATCTTCCCTGTCATATACAACTGTTGTTTCTCCAATTTCTTCACGAACATATCTGGATACTTTTTCATGTGTAAAATGTACAATTTTAATTTTTTCTTCCTCATCATCTTCTAAATTTTCATATTTTTTAAGTAATCTAAATAATTTTCCCCTATACTCTAAAAAATCTTCCGAATATTCGTCATCGAAATAATTTCTAAAATATAGATATTTCCTTGCCTTCTTATCTTGTCTATTTAAAATCAATAAAATTGATGAATCACTTAAAAGTCTCTGAATAATAGTATTGCCATATATAAGGCTATCAAAAGAACCTGCAAAATACATTTCAATCTCTTCTGTATCCAGTTTTTCTCCCGTAGTCTCTTCAATAAATTTTTTTGCCATATTCTTTAAAGCTGTTTTACTCTTATCTCCTTGCGTATCAATCACAAGCCACTTTAACATCCAGTGCATAAATATCTCGTCATCAAAATTTTCTGCATAAAAGGCATCATTCTTAGTCGGGTTTAAATTATTCATAATTTTCATCTCCTTGTATTATTTTCCATATTATACTTTTCATGAAGGACAGTTTCTGTCTGTTTATATTTTTTTGTTTTAGGCTCTTTGTCAAGAATAGGGATTAAAAAAATGTATCTCCAACCTTTTAACTTTAACATTAAGTTTTTCGATACATTTTTGTAATATCTTTAATTTTCTAATTTTAATATCATAACTTTCAAACCATTATTTGAAACATAATTTTCTATCAATTTAAATCCAAAATTAGAATAAAAATCCAACAATTTTTTATTATCCTCACACTCTATCCAGAGATATTTCACATTAATCAAATTTTTAATTTCAATCAAGAGATTATAGGCAATTGTCAAAAGTTCAACTCCTTTTATTTTATCTTCCTCTAAAATATTTTTGTTAAAATTTTTTCCTAATTGTCCTAATAAAAAACTATTGACTATGTAATCACCATTTTCTAATTTCCGACCATTAAAACTTAATTTTTTCTGTTGCTTTTTCAATAACTTTTCATAACTTTCTTTTGAAATAATTAATCCCTTATTTGATATAGTAAAATATCCTACAAGTTGACTTCTATCATTATAAATCAAGTAAGTACTAGATAAAGATCTTTGTTCATAATCTATAGATTTATTATGAAGAAAATCTGAAACTTCACTTTCCCCTCTCCCCTTGAATGTATTTAATACATTTTCTTTTAGTGTCTTTTATTTGTTTTAAAAGACTTTGTAAAGAAATCTTTCTAAACTTCATCTCTCTTTAATCCCACTAATTTTAGTATTTCTGAAGGTTCTGTTATTGTTTTTACTTTAATATTTTTAATAGGATTAGGTTTTTTATCTGTTTCTAAAGCTTTTATTAAATTATCAACATCTTTTGGTTCAAAAGTGACATCATTGGTAAAGCTTTTAGTAGCCATATTAATTCCCCCTTAATTTTTATATCTCAATTATAGCAAATTTTTTCAACAATTAAAAACTTTTTTTAATTTTATTTATACAGATACTCTCTATTCAAAATTTACATTTTGTAACATTTTTTCATATTATACTTTTTTATAGAACTACGCCCGAATAATTTCCTCAAATATTTCAGATACCAGTTCAGTAATATTAGGTGCCACATAAACTATCTCATCAGGATCATGAATATAACAGATTATCTGTCCTTTTTCTCCTTCTTTATCAGGGTCTAAGTCCAGCATAAGATAACAGCTGTCGCAATATTGTGCAAACGGAAACCATTTTCTATTAAAAAGATAAGGCTTTATTCTGCTATCTTTCATCTTTTCAATATCCTGAGTAGTAAAGTGTTCAGAAAACTCAGATAACAAGGCATCTCTATTCGGAAAATATTTTTTTGAATTTTCTATTTCCTGTAAACTCATTAGACAAAATGCCATTTCCCTTTTATCAATGACAGAAGGCAGTATAGAAAAAAATCTGCTTCCATTTTTGTATTTGTAGAGCTCTTTGAAATCAGCAGGCAATACAATATCAAATTTTCCCTCAAATAGTGTAATTTCATCCTGACAAGCTCCCGATATATCTTCATACTCTTCAAAATAACCTTCTTCGATAGGATCATCCAAATCCAGTTCTTCAAAGTTACTGCACACATATTGTTCTATTTCTTTAATTTTATTAATCATTTCCATAATTTTTACCTCTATGAGCTCTTAATTTTTCTGGACATTTAAAAACTGGGATTATCAGCTAATAAATTTACTTGCCAACTTGTACACTTGTTTGATTTCTTTACTCTCTAATTTCCAGCTGCTGAGTTCAATTTTAATCAATTCCGGAAACTTTTTACTTATATCCCTTAAAGCATTTCCTACAGATTTTCTAACATATTCACTTGTATCTTCCTTCAAGCTGGCAATTCTCCTAATAGCTTCAATTGGTTTATCTTTAAAATACGGTCTGCTTGTCCATATTCTTAAACCCTCTGTAACTGCTTTTCTAGTATTAGGATTATTATTTTCCAACCATTCATCAATAACTGGAAGTGCTTTTTCATATCCTGTTTTTTTACAAAATTCATCAAACGCCTTCGCCAGCACTTCCTGAACTCTCCAATTATCATCTTTGGAAACCTCATCCCTCATAAATGCTAGAATATCTCCTTCTTCTGACAAATATCCAAACAGAAACACTCCGTACATTCTTACTTGATAAGCAGCTGATTTGTAAGCTAAGAACGCCAATTTTTTAATATATTCATTATCATTGGATTTATAATCGGCTAAGGCTTTTTTTTCTTCCTCTTTGAAGCCATTTTCAATTAAAGAAAATTCCTTTTCTAAACTTGTAATATACTCTTTCAAATGGACTCACCTCACTCGCAAATTATCATTTTATTTTTCACCAATATATTTTATATAAATCTGGCAAGGATTCCACTCATCCCACAAGGTTGGAAAGCACTCCAACTCCTTATATCCCATGGATATATAGAAATGATTAGTAATATCATATTCCTTATAATGACCCATTTTAACTGTCTTCACTTGCGAATATGTATATCCAAGTTTTTTCGCCATTTCTTCATAGGCATCATTCAATTTTCTGCCCACACCCATGCGATGATATTTTTTCTTAATTCCCATTACAAAAATATCTGCACAGTCCTTGCTTGTGGCATTTAGCACAACAAATCCAATTGCTTCTCCATTACAAAAACATGTCATAAATGATTTATCCTGAGAATCTTTAATATATTCCTCTGTACTGTCAGGCATACCAAACCATTCAGGAAGATCATTCAAAATATCTCTGGATATTTTTTCCTTTTCCCTTTTATCAATTATTTCCTTTATTATAAATTCCATAATCCTTCCTAGAAATTCTATTTATTTTTCTGTCTGTTTTTCTTCAGCTTTTTTATTTTCAGCTTTTTCATCTTCATTTTTTTCCATAATTTCTTCTTTTATTCCCCACTCCGCAGGTTGTGGTACTCAAACAGGACGTCCTTCCGGCAGCATATCCCATAATTTTTTTAGTATTCCCATAAATAAACACCTCTTTCAATTTTTGTTTTTTTATTTATATTTTTCTTTTAATATTATACTGAAAAAATTATTTTTTTCTAAATAACTATTGAATTTTCATCTGTCTTAAAGTTTCAGTACAGCAATGATTTCTCCTCCAACCGTATCTCCAGTTTCAACAAATCCAAATGAACGATACAGCTGACGGGCAACTTCATTCTCCGGTTCATAAGAAAGCCAGCAGTACTCAGACTTACCACAAGGAAATGATTTGATAAAATCCAGTCCAAGAGCAACTGCTTCCCTTCCAAATCCTTTTTTCTGACAATTTTCATCAATCATCAAACGCCAGAGACTATAGTTTCCTCTTGCTATATCTGGTGCATCCTCCCAATAATCAGCCGAATCATAACCAATCATCATAAATCCAACAGGAGTTTTGCCATCATAAATACCAAATGGAAATGCAAATCCATTTGCTGTGATAGTAGTGTATGCTTCAATAATACTGACATCATTTGGAGCGACAAACTCTTTTTGCGATTCTGATACACGTAATTTAAGTATTTCCCATACATTTTTCCCATTTATCTTTTCTATACGAAGCATATTATTCACTTCCTTAAGTTCTAATATATTTTTTGATTCTATCTCTGTTTCTTTATCATTTATTCTAGTAATACTCTCCCTATATTTTACATTCATCTCTGAATTATCTATTCTTAGCTGAAAGGTGACAGCTAAAAATACATTTCATTTCAATTATAATAATGGATTTACCCTAGCATTTCTCCTAATTTCTTAAATGTTCGTTCATTACGTATCGTAAGCATAGGATAAAACTTTTCTTTCATAAGTAACTTATGATATGAAGTACGTAAATATTCTTTTTCTGTATATTTTCCCCAAAATACAGCTTTTCTCCCAAAATATATAATTTCATCATGAAGAGGCATTTCATTTATTCGAGCTTTTAATTTTTCATAGTCAACCTCATCACTATAAAAAAGAACATCTTTTCTTGCAAGTGTTTCATTCCACCATTCCGGAAGATTCGAAACTTCTTCCAGATACTCTTCCTTTGTTATTATAACATGTTGAACAGGAAAGAAAACATTTTTTAACATTTCTGCTATTTTAATTTTGACAGTTTCTATATTATCATCTGTATCAAATATTACATTTCCGCTATTAATATATGTAACTACATTTTGATATCCCAGTTCGCCTATATTCATTTTTAAATCGTTCATTGATACTTTATTTTTCCCACCAACATTTATTCCACGAAGCAGTAGTACATATCTCATTTTTTTCTCCCTTGTAAATTTTTATTCACCTGTCTCTTTAGCTGTATATTTCTAAAGGTAACAGCTAAAAATATACATTATTTTAAATTTTCTACATTTCCTCCACAAGGTGTTTCCAGTAATATTTTGGAAGATTGCTCTGCTGAAGTTTCCTGTTTTCCCTCTCCTTTATGGAAATGCTCTTATGGAAGGTTTTCCAAAGTTCAGAATATTCCATTTCTTCATCACTCCACTCAATTTCAGGAGATTTCACAAAGAAAATTTCGACTTTTTTCGTATTATAATAAGCTATCATTTCCCTTTCCTTATCAAAAATTGCAAATCTTTCCCTTTTCATCCTATTTCTGAAGTGGGAAATCAGGGCAGGGAGAACATTATTTTTTGGCTCAATAGTCGCAAACATTGTTCCATCCTTCATTTCCTTAAATCTCAACACTCCCAGATATTTATGACGTTCACTTAAAACCTGTTTTATAAGCTGGTTCATCCGAAAAGCATGCTCATCAAGGGAATTTAGAATTTCTTCCCCCTGCTTTATTGCCTTGTATGTTGTGTGGACTATTGCTGTATCCTTATTTTTATCACATGACAGAAAACATGTACGCATTTTATTTAAAAATTCCCTGGATATCTTCTCACATATATTCTTTTCCACACGCCTAGCTTTCGAAAAATCAGTCACAACATGAATATCATCAAGCCCCAAAGTAAACTGTTCCTTTTCAGCAGTTACCCTAAGCCCGTTATTTTTATCTCCGTAAGCCATGTAAATAACTGTCAGCAGTCCATCAAAACTTCCATCATAATAATAATTTGGCATTTTTCCTGTACAGGATTGTCTAAAATAAAGGTTTTTAGATACTTTTAACTCTCTCAGACAGTTCCTTTACATTCTCCTTTCTCTCAAATACGACCGGCTATATATTAAAAAGTTTCAGTTGCTGCATTTCCATTTTTTCCTTTTCTATCAATGCATTTCTTATAAGTTCAGGGCTTTCCTTACTGAAACCTATAAATTCACCATTTACAGTAATGAAATATTTTGCCCTCTTTATTACTACTCCCAACTTTTTAAGATGCTCATATTTTATTACATTATATCTTCTTGCCATAACTATACGTTTTGCAGAAGTTACTCCTATTCCAGGAATCCTTATAAGATCCTTGTATGGAGCCCTATTTATTTCCATAGGAAAAAGATGCCAATTCTGTACAGCCCAGTTTGCCTTTGGGTCAAGAAGCGGGTCAATAAAAGGATTTTTTTCATCAAGTATTTCTTCAGCCTTAAAATTATAAAATCTTAACAGCCAGTCAGCCTGATAAATTCTATGTTCCCTCAACATAGGTACAGCACCTGTATTCGCCAGAATTCCCGACTTATTTACAGGAACATAGGCAGAATAATACACTCTTTTCAATCCAAAATTTTTATAAAGATTTTCGCTCCTGTTCAGTATGGCAAAATCACTTTCTCCACCTGCACCTATTATCATCTGGGTTGTCTGCCCTGCCGGAATGAAAGAAGGGGTACTTTTAAACAGCTTCTTTTCTTCTGTATTCTGTATCTGATTTCTACGTATAAGTCCCATTGATGTTGAAATATCAGTGGGTTTCTTATCAGGTGCAAGAAGTTTGAGTGCCTTATTTTCAGCAAGTTCAATATTTACTGAAACCCTGTCTACATACAGTCCTATTTCATGAATAAGTTCCCGGCTTGCTCCCGGAATTACCTTCATATGAATATATCCGTTAAAGTTTTCTTCCAGCCTGAGCTTTTTAGCCACAGCAATCATCTGTTCCATTGTATAGTCTGCATTTTTTATTACTCCTGAGCTTAAAAACAGCCCTTCTATATAATTTCTCCTGTAGAAATTCATAGTCAGCCTTACAATTTCATCAGGAGTAAGTATTGCCCTTTCAATATCATTACTTTTACGGCTAATGCAATATTTACAGTCATATATGCAATAATTGGTCATAAGTATTTTAAGCAGGGAAACACATCGCCCATCTGCAGACCACGAATGGCATATACCGCTATAAGCTGCATTTCCCAAGCCATTATTTGTATTTTTCCTGCTACTCCCACTTGAAGAGCACGAAACATCGTATTTTGCAGCATCACTAAGTATTCTTAGTTTCTCATCTATAGGTTTATTCATAGTTTTCCTCATATAATAAATTGTTTAATCGTATATTTTATTTTAATATATTATCCATTCATGTGTCAATCATAAGCTATATCAGCTAAAATATTATTCTTCAGTATGCTAAAAATTTATTAAGTTTCTAAAGTCTTAAAACAATTATAATTTTGGGGTAGTTCCATTTTAAATGGGTTCAAGTATACTACAAATCCCAAAACGAAATCTCAATATTTTCATTTTTAAAATTATTATTTATTTCATCCTTTTCAATTTCTTTATAAAAAACTTTGTACATCTTGCTTTTATATTTAAAAACCTTCATTTTGTCTAAATTTTTTTCCAAAAATGAGTTTTCATAACTTCCTATCATAAAAAACTCGCAGTTATAGCCTTTATTTTGAACAAATTTTACTGCTTTTCTAAATTCTTTTTTATTTTTTTTCTCATCTACATCTTTGTCCTTTAAAACAAAATCCACATATAAAAAATTTGAAATTTTATTGATTTCAGGCATTTCTGGATATCCAAAAAAAGCTATTACTTTTCTAAACTTATACAAAAATTTATAAATTTTTTTGTAATCCATCACAACATATTTTTTATTCGCCTTCTTTTTTAAATGAATTTCAAAGTTTCTATAATTTAAAATTTCCTCATTTTTTACTGATATGTCACTCTTTTTATTATTTTTCAAGCTAAAAAATACAATATTTTTGTAAAATTCATAGATTGGCATACTTCGTCGCCTTTTTGTCAAGATTCTTTGTGCTATTTTATTTTCTTCAAGAATAGTCGTAATTACCGTTTTTACTCCACATTTTTTTACTTCTGTTATTAGTATCTCATAAGCCTTGCCAAAATTGACTTTATTACGGTACTCTTTTTTTATTCTGAATGAATTTAAATATCCAACATTATTTTTGAAAATCGAACAAGCTCCAACACCCACAAAATTACCAGTTTTAACATCAATTCCTACTACAATAATAGGGGGTTTTTCACTATCCTTTTGCAATGATTCAAATAAATTCGGCACTTTTTCATATTTTACCTGTACAAGCGATTCCATTTCCTCTTCATCCAGAATATTTCTTATTTCATCGCTGTAATCACTATTTTGAATAATTTTAAATTCTATTTTTCTCATTTTTCTCCAATCTTCTGATTAAATCTCGCACCACAAGTTCTTTCCCTGTCGCAGGAAAAATTTTATCATAGCCATTCAGAATAATTTTTTTCCAATTTTCAATCAATTCTTCCTTATTCTCTCCAAACAAAGGAATTAAAGGAAATTTAAAACATAAATTTTGAACCAGATCCCCACAAAACAAATATTTCTCATTATTTTTTTCATCAAAAACTTCAATCGAAATCGAATCATCTGAATGTCCTTTTGTTTCAATAATTTTCATATTTCCAAAACCATATTCTAAAAGCAAAATCTTTTCCTGTTGTAAAAAATCAATAAAAATCAATTTTTTCATATCTTCTTTCTCTAATTTTGGAAAGATATTTTTACTAAAATTCTTTTTACTTTTCAATTTTTTAGAAATTTTTTCTGTAAACCAGTAAAATCCATTTGGAATAACACTTTTTCCTGTTTCTAATACATTTTCAGAATTTCTATGTGCAATAACTTTAACATCTCCAATTTCATCAATGAGC
>CALEXX010000048.1 GCA_937925095.1 uncultured Leptotrichia sp. | reverse complement strand
TTTATAAGATATAACTATCATTATTACATCTTAAAAAGTTAGAAATTTTATAGAATATTAGAGTTAATTTTGAAGTTTTAAAAATAGAAAAACCAATAGAAAATATAAAAAAAGGAGAATGAAATTATGCAGATATCAAGTAGATTTACAATAGCACTACATATTTTCGCATGTGTAGAGGTATTTAGAGATGAGTACAGAATTACAAGTGATTTTCTTGCTGGAAGTATAAATACGAATCCTGTTATTATAAGAAAAATTTTAACAAAATTAAAAAGTGCGGGATTGATAACAGTTACAAGAGGAACTGGAGGAATTGAAGTGACAAAACCTCTAAAGGAAATAACATTTTATGATGTATATGTGGCGATAGAACCATTGGAAAATAACGAACTGTTCAATTTTCATAAGAATCCGAATCCAAAATGTCCTGTGGGGAAAAATATTCATAAATTGCTTGATAGTAAGCTGGAAACAATACAGAAGGTTATGGAAAATGAAATGAGAAAATATACGCTGGAAAGTCTTGGAAGTGAAATTAGTGGAATTTTAGCAAAGAAGTGTTAATAATAAAATTTGCAAACACAAAAAATCTTGTTTTTAAAAAAATGTAGGATTCTTACAATATAAAAATTAATTTTATAATAAATGTAATTATGCAATTATAGTTGTATAAAATGGAAAAGAATATGTGCAAATTTCACAAGGAGCAGGCAAGAGCAAAATCGAATCAGACACAATTCTTGTGGCAATTGGAAGAAAACCTAATAGAGGAGGGCTTAATTTGGAAGTGGCAGGAGTAAAAACTGACTTAAAAGATATGATATTTACCCATCCGACAAGGAGAGAGGCTTTGAATGATTTATTTGGGAGTGTGAAATAAATTGGAAGAATTGATTGTGCTTATATTTTTAATTTTATTGATGTTTTATAGCTTATTTAGATTATTTTTTTGTTTTATAAAAGTTTTTCAGAAAAAAGAAATTAAGAAATTTTTATGGGGTGATTTAGTTTTTGGAATAGTATATTTGTTTTTGGGTATAGAAGTTTTAGGTAAGGATTTCTTTTCACAAAATCAAGGACTACACGTAATAGTATGTATTTTGGTTGTTCTATTGTTTATGATAATGAAAAGAAAAAATAACAAGTTCTTGTCTTATGTTGCTTTTTCTTTAGTTTTTATTGATTTATTAGGATTGATTTATCATGGAAATATGCAATTTTATGGAATTATAATTTTACAAATGCCGATTTTTATAATTGCAAATTTTGTAAAAGATGATAACAGATTAAATAAATATACATATTCAACATTGATAATGGCTAATTTATTCAATATACTTGAATTTTCACTTAAAACTTTTATGTTGTTGGAAAAAACAGGAGTAATCTAAATAAGAAGAAAAGGAATGAATGATTTAATAATAGTGCCTATTTTTATTAAGAATTATCAATAAAAGTAATAAAAAAATAGTTGTAACTATTGACGTTATATCAAAAGTATGGTAATATTTATTATGAGATGTAACAATAAAAGTTACAACAAATAAAATTCAGAGAATTTATAAATAAAAAAAATTTCTTGTTGAAAATATAAAATAAAATCATATTAATTATTCAGTTTTGGATTAAATTGAAGAAAGAAGGTAGAGTTATGGAAAAAAATAAGGAGCAGGAGAAAAGGCTTGATTATCTTTTAGAAGAATTTAAAGCTGATTCTGTTGAATATAAAAATATAGAAATTCCAGAAGATATAAATGGGAAACGGTCTCTTTTAAGGTCTTTGATGAATGTGCGTATGCCTAAGAAAATATCAGGTTCAGTTTTGAAGGTGCAGGATGAATATTTATCCGTCTGTGCTGAAGAAAAAGGTATTGTACAGCTTTCAGACATTCCTGTAACTAGAGGAAATGTTTCTATCTGGCAGGGAGATATTACAAGGCTTAAAGTGGATGCCATAGTAAATGCGGCAAATTCCCAAATGTTAGGATGTTTTATACCGATGCATATGTGCATCGATAATCAGATTCATACTTATGCAGGAATACAGCTTAGAGAAGAGTGCAGTCATAAAATGGAGGAATTAAGGGATCAATATGGAAGTCATTATGAACAGCCGACATCTGTTCCTATGATTACAGATGCTTACAATCTTCCAGCAAAAAATGTAATTCATGTAGTCGGACCGATATTAAGAAATAGACTTACAGCAGATTTGGAGCAGAAATTGGCAGATTGTTATACAAATGTTTTAAATATGTGTCTGGAAAATAATTTGAAAAGTGTGGCATTTTGCTGTATTTCAACTGGGGTATTCCGTTTTCCAAATAAAAGGGCGTCAGAAATTGCGGTAAAAACAGTTAAGGAATGGTCTTTGGAACATCCGGAAGCTATGGAACGAATAATTTTCAATGTTTTTAAAGAGGAGGATAAAAAATATTATGAAGAAATCTTACAATAAAAAAAATGGATATTTAGAAACAATTCAAAAAGGATTGAAGGCATTAGGAATGTTAGGTAGAAACGTATCTTCAGGAAAAGGTTCAAGGGAAGAGCGTATAGAACTTCTAAAAAATGAAATTCAAAAGGCAGATGCTATTGTAATCGGTGCAGGGGCAGGATTGTCAACATCAGCAGGTTTTACATATAGTGGAGAAAGATTTGAAAAATACTTTTCTGACTTTATAAAGGAATATGGAATTAGAGATATGTATTCAGGTGGATTTTATCCATTTCCAAATGATGAAATCCGTTGGGCCTGGTGGGCAAGACATATATATTTTAACCGTTATGTGAAAGCTTCAAAACCTGTCTATGATGAATTGTTTTCACTTTTAAAAGATAAGGATTATTTTGTTATTACAACAAATGTGGATCATCAATTTCAAAATGCAGGATTTGATAAAAAGAGACTTTTTTACACACAGGGGGATTACGGTTTATTTCAAAGTGTCAATCCACAAATCCAGAAAACCTATGATAATGAAGAATGGGTAATGAAAGCGATGGAAGCACAAGGATTTGTGAAGGATAAAAATGGAGTATTCAGTATTCCTGAGGGTGGAGAAATTCTTATGAGAATACCTGCAGAATTAATTCCTAAATGTCCTGATGATGGTTCGGATATGACAAATAATCTTCGGATTGATAGTTCATTTGTAGAAGATGAAGGATGGCATACAGCCGCTGAAAAATATTCTGAATTTCTCGAAAAGCACAAAAATAATCATGTACTATTTTTAGAATTAGGAGTTGGAGGAAATACACCTGTAATTGTGAAGTATCCCTTCTGGTATATGGCAATGGAAAATAAGAAAGCTGTTTATGCATGTGTAAATTATCAGGAAGCATTTTGCCCGAATGAACTTGAGGAAAGAAGTATTTGTATAGACGGAGATATTGGAGAAGTTTTGAAGGAAATACAAAAAAATAGAGGATAACCTCAAAAGTCCTAAATGGAACATTTAGATATTAAGGATATCCAGTATTTATCTGTTAAAATTAACAAAAAGTAAAAAGGACATAAACTATACTTAAATTTAGATTGAGATAAGTAAAGAATTTGTCCTTTTATTTTGTTGATATTTTTAAAGAAAATTCGTAAAATTTAAAATTCTTTATGGAATATAACATTATTTAGTCCCTGTTTTACTCATACTATACTACTTTTTCTTCAATGGTGGCAGTAACTGATTCCCTTCCTTAGCAAGATTCCATAAAAACTCACCTAAATCATATTTATCTTTTCTGCCCAGATCTAGTTCAGTTTCGATTTCATTTTCCCTATTTTCAAGTATTAAATTTCCAATATTAGGATTTATAATAGCGGTTTTTCCTAAAGCAATGAATTCTGACCATCCAGTATTTAAAGCTTTATTTATCTGGTCAGCAGTATAGATGTTTCCCACTCCAATTAATGGAAGTTTTCCATTTATCCTATCATGAATCTGCTTTATAGCAGGCTTTTCACTATCTCCGCCACGATAAGCATTTATATAGAAATCTGGCAATGAAACATGTAAATATTGTAGCGGTTTTTTTACAAGTTCATCAATCAATGCAAAAGTTTCAATCATTGTCAGACCATTTTCTCCTGGTTCTTCAGGTGAAAAACGATATCCTATTATAAATTTATCAGCATTATGTCTATTCTTAACTTCGTTGACTTCATCTATAACAGCTAAAGGAAATTTCATTCTTTTTTCTATACTTCCGCCCCATTCATCATTTCTTCTGTTAGTTATTCCTGAATAAAACTGCTGTATAAGATATCTGTTTGCACCATGGATTTCCACACCGTCAAATCCTGCCTGAATAGCTAAATCTGCAGCATTTCCGAATGCTTTTATAAGATTATGGATTTCCTGTACTGTCATTTCCCTTGCTCCTGTTTCTTCATCATAGCTTGGAGCTATTATATCATTGGTATTTACTGCTGGAATTGCCAGTCTTCCTCCATGATGTATCTGAAGTATAGCTTTTGTCCCCTGTTTCTGCAGAATTTCTGCTACTTTTCTTAAAGCCGGTAAATGTGTTTCATTAATGGCTTCAGGTTGTCTTACGAACGCTTTTCCCCCATCAGCAACCAGAGTTGCTTCCACTATGAACATTCCTATATTTTCTCCACGGTTACCCATAAATTTAAAATCTTCATCTGAAAAAGTACCATCTTCATTGGCAACAAATAGCGTCATAGGAGCTACTGCAAGCCTGTTTTTAATTTCTATCCCATTATTCAGTACATATTTTTCAAAAATTTTACTTGAATTCATTATATCAATCTCCTGTCATTAATAGATTCTATAATTATATTAACATATCTGAATATAATTAACAAATAGAAAAATCAAGTAAAAAATGTTATAATTAACAGCAAATCTTAAAAATTGAAAGGAGGTAATAAATGAGTTTACCAAAATGTCCGAAATGTGGCTCTGAATATACATATGAAGACGGAAATATGCTAGTCTGTCCTGAATGTTTTCATGAATGGACATTTGAAGATAATAGCGAAAATGAAGAAAATGTTGTAAAGGATGCAAACGGAAATATTCTGCAAAATGGAGACAGTGTTACAATAATTAAAGACTTAAAAGTAAAAGGTGCATCAAATGATCTGAAGAGGGGGACAAAAGTAAAAAATATCAGATTAATAGATGACGGAATTCATAATATTGATTGTAAAATTGATGGATTTGGAGCAATGAAATTAAAATCAGAATTTGTTAAGAAAAATTAATGTAAATATTATAAACGGGAATACCACTATTATTGAAATATTGGGAAGAGGTTGTCTCAAAAAATATAGTTTTTTCTGTATCTTTATATTCTCTCTTTTTAGACATCCTCTTCCTCAAGTTTCAGTTCAGTGACTTTCCCGTTTATTATATGAATTAGTTTTTCAGTTTCAACTTCCATCTGCAAACCTCTTTTTCCTGCTGAAACTATTATTTTGTCAAATTTTTCTGCTTCCACATCAAAAAATGTATCGTATAATTTTTTCATTCCGACAGGAGAACATCCACCACGGACATATCCAGTTTCTTTTTCAAGTTCTGAAAGGGGAAGAAGGTCAATATTCTTTTCTCCACATGCTTTTGCAACTTTTTTCAGGTCAAGATGAGCTTCTCCATGAATTACACAGACATATAGGGATTTGCTTTTTCCCTTTAATACAATAGTCTTAAAAATTCTTTCTGCAAGTTCAGGAAAATGTTCAGCAACTCCAAGTCCACCGCTTTTATTTTCACTCCATTCATAAGTATGTATGATATACGGAATCTTATTTTTATCCAATTGTCTAAGAGCATTTGTTTTATGTATTTTTTCTTTTTTATCTTTCATTGTTATCCCCCATTATTAAATAATTATATTTTTAGTATATCAGAATAAAATTTTACGGTCAACCTAACATGAGTAAAAAAAAATTGACCTGAAATTAACTTTATGGGGTATAATAAAATGAAAGTAGAAATAATAAGCTGGACTCAAATAAAGAACATATGAGAAAAAGGATAAGAAGTCAAGCTCTTGAGAAGGGAGAAATAATATGAAAAAGATTTTAACATTGTTAGTTGTAATTTTAGGAATTTTTATCAGCTGTTCAAATGAAAAAACAGACTCTTCTGCCAAAGAAGGTTCAAAAAAAATATTGGTTGTATATTTTTCGGCAACTGGAAATACAAAAAGAATAGCACAGATTATTGCATCAGATAGAAATGCAGATATTTTTGAAATTGTTCCGGAAAGTCCATATACGACAGAAGATTTGAATTCTAAAAATCCTGACAGTAAGGTAGCTAAGGAAAAAGCTGATAAATCCATAAGACCGAAGATAAAAAATAGTGTAGAAAATTTCAGCCAGTATGATGTTGTATTTCTTGGATATCCAATCTGGTGGGGAGAAGCTCCCAGAATAATGAACACTTTTGTTGAAAGCAATGATTTTAATGGAAAAACAGTTATTCCATTCGTTACTTCAGGCAACAGTGAAATAGGAACAAGTCCTAATCCATTGAAGGAAAAGACAAAAGGGGCAGCTTGGAAGGAAGGTAAAAGATTCAGTGCATCCAGTTCAGAAGCAGATGTGAAGAAATGGATAAAGGAATTGGGATTATAATTTAGTAAAAAATACTTGAGAAATTATTACAATAATTTTTTGGAAAATATTTATAATTTATATAGGAGGTTTTTTATGGAAGATGAAGTTATTATAAAAGGATTTATAGAACTTATAAAAAATACACCGGATATAGTTGAAAAATTTAAGGAATTAGATGCATCTTTCCCAAATATTCCATTAAAAACAATGGGTGGAAAAGTATTCTGGTTAACTCTGGAAGAATTTAATGGATGGAAATTACAAAGAAATTCATTTACACAGCATTATAGAATTTTAGATTCAAATGATATAAGACAGGCATGGGGTAATAAAAAAGCCATGTTAAGATTATTTAGTGAATTTAATAACATAAAAAAATTGATATAATAAAAGGCTCTTTGTCAAGTATGGGGGTGGAAAAAGAAATAAAAAAAGACGGTATTAATTTAGATGAATCTAAAAATGAAATATATTTAAAATTAACCCAAAGTGACAAAGATGATATTATTGATTATTTAAGAGAAGATGGTATTGTTATAAATCATGCAAGAGATAACAGAGATTTTGATTATACTTTTGAAATGCATGAAACAAAAAGACACAATGTTAATAAAGGTGGTATAGCACATAAAGGACCACAAGCGTTAGATGGAATGAAAAGAGGAGAGTAAGATGGAAATAAATAAAGAGTTAAGTTTTATAATAAATGATAATAAATTAGAAAAAAGAACAGAAAAAAGTAAATATTTTACAGAAGAATTTTTTAAAAAATGTGGAATTAAAAAATATAGATATTTATTAGAAGATTATAATTTTATAGATTTTGAAAGAGATACATACTGTAGAAGAGGAGAAACTAAAAATCCTGAAGAAGACTACTATATTGATGGATTATGGTTAGAAGACAGTAATATTGAACATGGATTAAATTTTCTTATGGAATTGGATGAATATTATCAGGAAACGGGGGAATATGAAAAATTAGGAAGACCTGATTATTATTTAACAGATAATTTAGTACCATTTTCAGGATTATGTGACTACATATTTATTGATAAGACTACATCAAAAATATGGACTGCAATTCAAGATGAAGACTTATCAAATATGATGGAAACAATATATGATTGGGAGCTAATAGCAGATAATTTTGATGAATTTATAGATAAATTATATTATATTCCAGATGAAGACACAAAAGAAAGAATTAGTGAAGAACAAGTAAGAAATTTAATTGATGTGTTATCAAAAAAAGAAAAATAAAATTATTGATTAAGGTACTGTAAATTTAAATTACAGTACTCTTACTTGAAAGAAGGAAAAAATGGAAATAAAAAGAGCGAATTATAATCAAAAAGTAGGAGAAATTTTTAATATAAAAGGCTCTTTGTCAAGAGTGGGGGTGGAAAAAGTTCGATAACCTTAAGAGATTCTAAGCTGAATAAGCTTTTTAAGGTTGTC